>JAIBFE010000216.1 GCA_019459705.1 Thiobacillus sp.
CGATACCGCCGTTTGTATTCCGGATGTAAAAAGTTAGGCCGATACGCGGCAAAAAGCCATCAACAACGTAGGCATCAAGAGCAAACGTCACCCGGTTGTCGTGGCATACAAGAGCGGCGGCGTCCAGCACACCATCGCCACCTTCAACATGTACGTGTTCCTGCCGCACAACTTCAAGGGCACGCACATGTCGCGCTTCATCGAGATCCTCAACACGCGCGAGCGCGAGATTTCGGTGGAGAACTTCGAAGGCATGCTGCGCCAGATGGTCGAGCGCCTGGAAGCCGAATCGGGCTACGTCGAAATGACCTTTCCCTACTTCGTCAACAAGGCCGCTCCCGTCTCCGGCGTGCAGAGCCTGCTAGACTACGAAGTCACCTTCATCGGCGAGATCGAGAACGGCAAATACACCCACACCACCAAGGTGGTGGTGCCGGTGACCAGCCTGTGCCCCTGTTCGAAGAAGATCTCCGACTACGGCGCGCACAACCAGCGCTCGCACGTCACCGTCAGGGCGAAGACCAACGGCTTCCTGTGGATCGAGGACCTGGTGCGCAAGGTCGAGGACCAGGCGTCGTGCGAACTCTTTGGTTTGTTGAAGCGGCCGGACGAGAAATACGTCACCGAGCGCGCCTACGACAACCCGAAATTCGTTGAGGACATCGTGCGCGACGTCGCTGCCGCGATGAACGCCGACCCGCTGATCGATGCCTACGTGGTGGAAGCCGAGAACTTCGAGTCCATCCACAACCACAGCGCCTACGCGCTGATCGAGCGCAACAAGAGAGCCTGATTATTGCGTTGGGGGATCAGGGTAGCGCTCACCAGGCTTCGTGTATGCGCTGCACCAGTACGAACTGCGTCCCCCACATTTCCTCATAGGCTCAATGCTCGTTGCCAGGTAGGGCAACGTATGCGGTACGTCGTAGCGACTCCGCTCTTCCCCCTTGGGTCTGGGCTTTCCGCAATTGGGATTTTTGTAAATCGGTCCGGTGTAATCCCCGGGCAAGGGGCTGCGATCATAATTGCACGCCGCCAGCGGCTTGCCAGGGTTTGCCCGAACACAGTCGCCCAAGGTTTGGTAGCGATTGACCAGCATGACTGTTTGGCAATAGCCGTGATCGTTTTTTGCCATTAACAGCGCTGCAATGACGAACGCAGGAAACGCAAACGGCACCAGGATAAGCATCCACGTTGCGCTGCTTTCCTGTCGTAATTCTTCTAGCGATATCTGCCGCACTTTAAGGTAACAGTCCGCAGCGGTCAGTAGCGCTGCGTCAGCGTCATCGTCTGCCCGTCGCGCTTCATTTCCATCCGGTTCAGAAAGCTCATGCCCAATAGCGGCACACTCAGGCCGGATTCAACCACCATGCCGTCGACCTGGTTGACTGTGATGTTGCCGATCTTCACCGTGTTGAACTTGACGCGCCAGGCTGGCACCACGCCCGCAGCGGTGCCAACGCCGACAGCCTGCCCGGCCTTGTAGTCGAGTCCCATGCGTTTGGCTTCGGCCGCATTGATGGCGATGGTGGTCGCGCCCGTATCGACCAGGAAAGTCATCGGATAGCCATTCAGCGAGCCGGAGGCGGCAAAATGCCCGCGTGCATCGGCAGTGAGCGAAACACTCTGACGCTCGCCTGTCGCTGTGCCGCCGGCGAATGATTGCCCCATGCCCAGGGTGCGGCGCTTGCCGTCGACGTCGAAACTGGCGCTGCCGGAATCAGCGGCCACCAGCCTCACTCCCTGCACCGTCTGCCCTATGCTCAGCGTACGCGGCTTGCCGCCGTCGATGCTGACGATGGCCTTGTCCTTGAACAAGCCCACCACCGACACACCGGCTGCCCACGCGGAGGTGCAGACAAACGCTCCTGCGGATAAGATGAAGAAAGTTGATTTTCGGTTAAACGCCATCATGCATCCTGTCCTGATTTTTCGTCATTCCCCCACCGAAGGGCCGGGGTACTTCACCACGTTCCTCGATCGCCACGGCATACCCTGGAAGCTGGTGCGCATCGATGCCGGCGACGCCGTGCCCGATACCCTTAACGGCGTTTCCGGTGTCTGCTTGATGGGCGGCCCGATGAGCGTCAACGACGACCTGCCCTGGATCCCGCCGGTGCTGGCGCTGATCCGCCAGGCCGTGGCCTCGGACATCCCGGTGATCGGCCACTGCCTGGGCGGACAGTTGATGGCCAAGGCACTGGGCGGCTCGGTCGGCGCCAACCCGGTCAAGGAGATCGGCTGGGGCGATGTCCGCATCACCGACGCAGAGGCTGCCCGCCCCTGGCTCGGCGATGCAACGCACCCCATGCTGGCATTTCACTGGCACGGCGAAACCTTCACCCTGCCGCCGGGCGCCATCCGCATCCTCGACAGTGCCTGGTGTGCCAACCAGGCCTATGTGCTGGACGACCGCCATATCGGCATGCAGTGTCATGTCGAGATGACGCCCGAACTCATTGCCAGCTGGTGTGAAAACGGCGCCGACGAAATCGCCACCAGTCACAGCCCCGGCGTGCAGTCGCCCGACGCCATCCAGGCGGACGTGCCCGCCCGCACCGAACGACTGCATCAACTGGCGGACAAAATTTATTCCCGCTGGATTCAAGGGCTTAGGAAATAATCCTGCGGCACTCCCGGGGACACGGCTAGACAGCCTCATCGCGCGGCGTAGGATAGGCACCGGAGTCACATCCAGTCGGAAAAGCATCACCCGAATACCTGAACCAGGAAATATTGGAGGATTTATGCAAAACGTCGATTACACCAACTTCGATTTCGGCGAACGCCTGAACGGTTTCATCCATGAAGTGATGAATTTCGGCGGCGCGCCCCGCACCGAAGCCGACCTTACCGAAGGCCAGAAAGTCTTCGTGCGCGCGGGCAAGCGCGAAATGGTCAAATACGCCGACCCCAACCGCCACGGCTATCCGCACAACCTGCTGGAACAGATGGAGTCCTTCACCCGCACCATCGGCGACCTGCACAATTCCTACTTCGACTCGGGCATGCGCAAGGTCAGCGACTGTCTCTACAACCGCTGGAAAATGCTCTACGAAGAGACCAAAAAGCTGGCTGCTGCCGGCGGCGACACCAAGCCCGCCTGGGTCGACGTGATCAAGACCGAGCAGACCGACATGCCCGCCTTCTTCGACGCATAAGATATTGTTTAAAAATGAAAAAGCCCGGTCTGACCGGGCTTTTTCATTTGTGCCTCTCAATATCAAACCCGCTTATCCTCAAATAAAAATAAAGGATTATTCAGGCGACACCCCCGGTGCTATCCTGCGCAGACTCTAATAACCACATCAAGTCTGAGGAGACAGCATGTCCAAACTGGTACGCCCCCACGGTGGCGGTGAACTCAAGCCCCTGCTGCTGACGGGTGACGCACTCGCCGCCGAAAAAGCCCGCGCCGCCTCGCTGCCCAAGGTCAAGATGAGCTCGCGCGAAACCGGCGACCTCATCATGATGGGCATCGGCGGCTTCACCCCGCTGGACGGCTTCATGACCCACGGCGACTGGGAAGGCGTATGCGACGGTTACAAGATGGCCAACGGCCTGTTCTGGCCGATCCCCGTCACCCTGTCGACCGATGACGAAACGGTCAAGGCCGGCGACGAGATCGCCCTGGTCGACGGCGAAAGCGGCGACATCATGGGCACCATGAAGGTGACCGAGAAATACAGCATCGACAAGGCCCACGAGTGCATGCAGGTCTACAAGACCACCGACATCGAGCACCCCGGCGTCAAGATGGTCATGGCGCAGGGCAAGTACAACCTGGCCGGCCCGGTGAAAGTCCTGTCCACCGGCAGCTTCAAGGAAGAATACGGCGAGCAGTTCATGACCCCGGCCGAAACCCGTGCCAAGTTCGAGCAGCTGGGCTGGTCCAAGATTGCCGCCTTCCAGACCCGCAACCCGATGCACCGCTCGCACGAATACCTGGCCAAGATCGCCATCGAGACCATGGACGGCGTGCTGGTCCACTCCCTGCTGGGCGCGCTGAAGCCGGGCGACATCCCCGCCGAAGTCCGCTCCGAAGCGATCAGCGTGCTGGTCGACAACTACTTTGCCCCCAATACCGTGATCCAGGCCGGCTACCCGCTCGACATGCGCTATGCCGGTCCGCGCGAAGCCCTGCTGCACGCCCTGTTCCGCCACAACTACGGCTGCGCCCACCTCATCGTCGGCCGCGACCACGCCGGCGTGGGCGACTATTACGGCCCGTTCGACGCCCAGAAGATCTTCGACGAAATCCCCAAAGGCTCGCTCCAAACCCAGAACATCAACATCGACTGGACCTTCTGGTGCAACAAGTGCGGCGGCATGGCCTCGCAGCGCACCTGCCCGCATACCAAGGACGACCGCATCCTGCTGTCCGGCACCAAGGTGCGTTCGATGCTGTCCGAAGGCCAGGATCTGCCGGTCGAATTCAGCCGCCCGGAAGTCGCCAAGGTGCTGCAGAAGTACTACGCTGGCCTGACCGCCGAGCAGAACGTCAAGGTCGAGTTGAAAGGCCACTCGGCTGCATGATTTTTGCCTCCGGCAGCGATGCCGGAGGCACCGCCCTGATCGCATCAAACCAACCAGGGCAAGGGTTTTAGGACACGAGCCTACCGGAAGCGGATTCGCGATACGCCCCGGCCAAGGACGGGTTCAGTTCTAGACGGACCGCGACGTACGCGGATTGTTAGCTAACTTAAGGAGACATTAATGCCAACCTATGTTCGTACCGACAAGTGCGACGGCTGCAAAGGTCAGGACAAGACCGCCTGCATGTACATCTGCCCGCACGACCTGATGAAGCTGGACAAGGACGGTTCGGAAACCGGCCACGCCATGCGTGCATTCAACCAGGAGCCCGAGCAGTGCTGGGAGTGCTATTCCTGCGTGAAGATTTGCCCGCAGCAGGCGATCGAAGTTCGCCACTACGCCGACGTCGTGCCGCTGGGCGGCATGGTGCA
>JAIBFE010000226.1 GCA_019459705.1 Thiobacillus sp.
CGACATGGACGCGGCAGTGCGCACCATTGCAGGCACGGCCCGTTCCATGGGCATCATCGTGGAGGGAGTCTGAGATGGCTAACGTATCCAAGCGCTTGCGCGCACTCAAAGAGAAGATTGACCGCAACCGCAACTATCCGGTTGTCGATGCGCTGCAATTGGTCAAGGAATCCGCCACGGCGAAATTCGACGAGTCGATCGACATCGCGGTGAATCTCGGCGTTGATGCCCGCAAATCGGACCAGATGGTTCGGGGTGCCGTGGTGCTGCCAAAGGGTATCGGCAAAACCGTTCGTGTTGCCGTGTTTGCTCAGGGCGACAACGTGCAGAAGGCGAAAGATGCGGGTGCCGATATCGTCGGTTTCGACGATCTGGCGGCTGACATCAAGGCTGGAAAAATGGATTTCGACGTGGTGATTGCCACGCCCGACGCGATGCGCGTGGTGGGTCAGCTCGGCCAGATCCTCGGTCCGCGCGGCCTGATGCCGAACCCCAAAGTGGGCACGGTGTCGGCGGACGTGGCAGGTGCCGTGAAAAATGCCAAGGCGGGTCAGGTTCAGTACCGCACCGACAAGGGCGGTATCGTCCACTGCACCATCGGCCGCGCCTCGTTCAGCGTCGAAGACCTGAAGGAGAACCTGGCTGCGCTGCTGGATGCGCTTCAGCGCGCCAAGCCGGCCAGCTCCAAGGGCGTGTATTTCAAGCGCCTGTCGGTGTCGTCCACCATGGGTGTGGGCGTGCGCGTCGATCAGGCCAGCGTCAGCGCGTAATTTGATCGTGGGCATCCCTGAGAGGGAGCCCGAAAGAACTTTGGGCCGCCGGCCAGATGTTTGGTGGGCGGGTTGTCAAAGACCGTAGGCATCCGCAAGGATTTAATTCGTGCGGGGTGGCAAATGGGTGATGGACTTTTCTGTCCTCTGTTTTCACCGTGCAGAACCTACGCAGATGGCGTTCCCCAGCAGGATTTTCCTGTCAAGGCCGCCAGCCGGAGCGCCCCGTGGGCACAAGCGGTCAGCGCTCCGTAACTGAGAAGGAGGTAAGACCTTGAGTCTGAATCTTGAAGAAAAGAAGGCCGTCGTTGCCGAGGTCGCTGCGCAGGTTGCAGCCGCCCAGACGGTTGTCGTTGCCGAATACCGCGGCATCAAGGTGGAAGATCTGACCCAGCTGCGCGCGAAAGCACGCAAGGAAGGCGTCTATCTTCGCGTGTTGAAAAACACGCTGGTTCGCCGCGCGATCGCGGATACGCCGTTTGCAGGCATGGCTGACCAGCTGGTCGGTCCGCTTGCCTACGGCATTTCCAAGGATCCGGTGGCAGCCGCCAAGGTGATGCACGAGTTCGCCAAAGCCAATGACAAGTTCGTCATCAAGGCGGGTGCCATGCCCAATTTCATCATGTCCGCCAAGGATGTGGGGAATCTGGCCAGCATGCCCAGCCGCGAAGAGCTCTTGTCCAAGCTTTTGGGCACCATGCAGGCCCCGATCGCACAATTTGTTCGCACGCTCAACGAAGTGCCGACCAAATTCGTCCGTGGGCTGGCTGCGGTGCGCGACAAGCAGGCCGCCTGAGCGGTCTGTCGACATCCGAATCAACGATATTGATTTTTAATCTGAAGCAAATTGACAGGAGTAATACAAATGGCTGTTTCCAAGGCTGAAATTCTCGACGCGATTGCCGGCATGACCGTGCTGGATCTGTCCGAGCTGATCAAAGAGATGGAAGAAAAGTTTGGCGTTTCTGCCGCTGCCGCTGCGGTTGCCGTGGCTGCCCCCGCCGCTGGTGGTGGTGCCGCTGCCGCTGAAGAGCAGACCGAGTTCACCGTGATGCTGAATTCCGCTGGCGAAAAGAAAGTGGAAGTCATCAAGGTGGTGCGTGCTGCAACCGGCCTGGGTCTGAAGGAAGCCAAAGACCTGGTCGACGGCGCTCCCAAGGCTGTGAAAGAAGGCGTGTCCAAGGCCGATGCCGACGCGCTGAAGAAGCAGTTGGAAGAAGCTGGCGCTACCGTCGAAGTCAAATAAGTCAACGGTCCCCCGGCGGTGCGCGAAAGTGCGCCGCCTGCTTCCGGTGACGAATTTTATTCGATCGTGTGTTGCGGGGAGACCCGCAGCAGACGCAAGCAGCAAATACCCGGAACCCGGAATCGGCTTCCGGGTCGTTTGCTTTTTGCGTGTGCCTCACAAGGAGCTGGCCGTAGCCCACGTGCCTGCTCGCCCCTGATCGTCAAGGAGACCCCATGGCTTACACCTTTACCGAGAAAAAACGTCTGCGCAAGAGCTTTGCCAGTCGCACCAACACGCTTCCGGTGCCGTTTCTTCTGGCGACCCAGCTTGAATCCTATCGCGCCTTCCTGCAGGAAGGCCGTTCGCGCGAAGAGCGCCTGAACGAAGGCCTGCAAGCCGCGTTCACCTCGATC
>JAIBFE010000257.1 GCA_019459705.1 Thiobacillus sp.
GGGGGGAGGTGCAGGCGGCCCCGCGCTGCTTGGCGCCCCGTGCCGGCCGTGGGCCCGCCGTCGCCCGCGTTGCGCCCCGCTGCCGTGCCGCTGACGGCGGCCCGCACCACCCGTGCCTGGGAGCGATTCATTGCCGGCGCGTGGCAGGAGGCCGATATGCTGCATGGCGGTTTCGGCCAGGTCAGCAAGTTTCCGGCGGCGCCGCAATTGCACGCCTTGCTGGAACGCCAGGCGCGACAGCCGGACGCCAGGCTGGCCGCTTTTTTGCGCCTGACCTTTGATCAGATGGCGGCGCGCGGACTGCGCGACCATGTCGGTGGCGGGTTTTTCCGTTACACCATCGATCCCGAGTGGGATACGCCGCATTTCGAGAAAATGCTCTACGACAACGCGCATCTGTCCATGCTCTATCTGCGTGCCGCCACCGTGTTGCAGCAGCCGCGCTACCGCGAAATTGCACGCAGTACGCTCGACTTCATGCAGGTCGAATTGCTCGATGCGAGTGGCGGGCTGTACAGCAGCACCTCGGCAGTGGACGCGGCGGGCAGGGAGGGTGCGACCTACCTGTGGGAGCCCGATGAACTGAAACGCCGCCTGACGCCCGAAACGTATGCCGCGGCGCAGCGGGTGTGGCGGCTCGATGGCGCGCGCAGTTTTGACGAAGGCTATCTGCCCGCGGAATACCGCACGCCGACGCCGGACGAGCGCCGGTTGCTGGCCGATGCCGTGCGCATCCTGCGTCCGCTGCGTCAGGCGCGCATCCTGCCCAAGGATGACAAGCTCAACGCCGGACTCAATGGACTGGCGCTGTCGGCGTTCAGTCAGGCCATCCCTCTCGAACCGGCCTGGCGCCAGCATGCCGATCGTCTGCAGCGCTTCCTGTTGACGCGGCTAGTTCGCGACGGGCGCCTGCTGAAGGCGAGGGCGCGTGGCAAGACGCTGCCGGATGCCGAACTGGAGGATTATGCCTACGTCGTGCAGGGCCTGCTGGACCATGCCGATGTCACCGGCAACGCGCAGTCGCGTGACCGTGCGCGGCAGCTTGCGCATACCGCCTGGACGCTGTTCTGGAGTGACAAGGGCTGGAAGCATGAAGCGCGGTCGCTGCTGGCCACGCTGCAGCCCGAGCCGGCACTGGCCGACGGTGCACTGTATTCGCCGTCCGATGTGCTGATTCTGGCCAGCCTGCGTGCCAGGGATCCTGCGTTGCAGCGTCTGGCGCGCACTGCCGCCGGCTGGCGGCTGCCCGCGATGGAGCAGGATGCGTACGCCTACCCCACCCGGCTGCGGGTGCTGACGCAGGCGTCGCCCGACGCGTGATGCGAACTAGTTGAGTTCGTCAGGCTCCTGTGCCGGCTCCAGCGTGCGCTGCATCGGGCGCAGTCCGACCTGGATTTTCAGGTCCAGTGATTGCTGTTTGCGTGCCACGGTCAGCCGTGCATGGTCGCCAGGTTTCAGTGCCGCGATCAGGTTGAGCAGCGAGGCCGAATCGGACACCTTGTTGCCATTGACCGCCAGCAGGATGTCGCCAGGACGCATGCCGCCGGCGTCGGCCGGGCCGCCTTTCAGCACCCCTGCAATCAATGCGCCTTCGGCACTTTTCAGATTGAAGGATTCCGCCAGCTCGGGGGTCAGGTCCTGCACCTCGATGCCGACCCAGCCGCGCGTCACGCTGCCGGACTTGATGATCTGCTCCATCACCTGGCGCGCGATGCTGACCGGGATCGCGAAGCCGATGCCCTGCGAACCGCCGGTACGCGAATAGATCGCGCTGTTGACCCCGACCAGATTGCCGGCGGAATCGACCAGCGCGCCGCCCGAGTTGCCCGGGTTGATCGCCGCATCGGTCTGGATGAAATTCTCGAAGGTGTTGATGCCGAGATGGGTGCGGCCGAGTGCGCTGACGATGCCCGCGGTGACGGTCTGGCCGACGCCGAAGGGGTTGCCTATCGCCAGCACCCAGTCGCCGACCTTGAGGCTGTCGGCCAGGGCGAAGGTGATCGCGGGCAGCTGGTCGGCGTCGATTTTCAGCACCGCCAGATCGGTTTCCGGGTCAGCGCCCACCACGCGTGCGGGCAGCGTCCTGCCGTCCGCCAGCGCGACCTGGATTTCGTCGGCAGCCTCGACGACATGTTGGTTGGTGAGGATGTAGCCGTTGGGGCTGACGATCACGCCCGAGCCGAGGTTGGACACCTCGCGCGGTCGTGCATCCAGCCGGTCGCCGAAAAAATAGCGAAAGATCGGATCCTGCAGTGCGGGATGGGTCGGGGTGCGCACCTTCTGCTGGGTGAAGACGTTGACCACTGTCGGAATCACTTTTTGCGCGGCCGGCGCGAACGATTCGCTGACGGCGCGTTCGCCTGTCGCAGGATGTTGCGCCTGCTGGATGGTGAGACTTTGCTGCTGCGGTTGCCAGCGCAGGAGGTCGGGTTTGAACAGGACGATGATGAACAACACGCCCAGCGCCACCGTGGTGGATTGGGCGAAAAGCAGCCAGAGTTTGCGCATATTGATTAAATTCAGGGACTTGGCGTGATTCCGCCACGCGGCGATTATAGCCCAGGGCAGATGAGGTATCGCGTTATCACCATGACGGGCTTCCGGTGAGGGTGGCAAATTGGTTAGAATGCCGGCTTTATCGCAACACGTTCAGGTTAGGTAAACATGAGCCAGGAAGTCGATG
>JAIBFE010000264.1 GCA_019459705.1 Thiobacillus sp.
CTCGCGCACCAGACCCTTTTCGAGAAAGAGTTTCAGCGTGTTGTAGACCGTGGCCTTGGAGGTCTCGGAGTGGCGGGTGTTGACGATTGCCATCACCTGGTCGGCCGACAGGTGCTCCTGCCGTGAAAACAGCGCGTGCGCGATCTCGATCCGCTGGTGGGTCGGATTGATGTCGTGGCTGCGCAGAAGGCCAGCCATGTTGTCGCGCGAGTAATGCATGAATCTATGATAATCAGCAATCTGGACTTTGTCTAATATCCGGAATGGGTATGACTGTCATCTGGAAAGCCTTAGTGGGGCACGGCGAGGCACCAAAAAAGGTACAATCTGAATACGTCTTTTGACCCTATTCTTTGTGAAGCAGGAATCCCGTGGTTACGCTCACCCGCCTCGATAGCACGCAGCCTGATTTTCAGGCGCGTCTCACCCGCCTGTTGCAATTCGATGATGCTGCCGATGCCGCCATCGAGCAGACGGTTGCCGCCATCCTGCATGACGTGAAAACACGGGGCGATGCGGCAGTGCTCGAATACACCGAGCGTTTCGACCGCCTGCCGGCGGCCTCGCTGGCCAGCCTGGAACTCAGTGCCGCTCAGCTGCAGGCCGCGCTTGATCTTTTGCCCGCCGACACTCGCCAGGCGCTGGAAGCTGCCGCGGAACGCGTGCGCCGCTATCACGCGAAGCAGGTCCAGGAGTCGTGGACCTACACCGAAGACGACGGCACCGTGCTGGGGCAGAAGATAACGCCGCTCGACCGCGTCGGGCTGTACGTGCCGGGTGGCAAGGCGGCCTATCCGTCGTCGGTCCTGATGAACGCGATTCCGGCCAAGGTGGCCGGCGTCGGCGAACTCATCATGGTGGTGCCGACCCCGGGCGGCGAACACAATCAGCTGGTGCTCGCCGCCGCCGCGATTGCGGGCGTCGACCGCGTGTTCACCATCGGCGGCGCGCAGGCGGTGGCGGCGCTGGCATATGGAACAGCGACCGTGCCGCAGGTCGACAAGATTGTCGGCCCCGGCAATGCCTACGTGGCGGCAGCCAAGCGCCGCGTGTTCGGTACCGTCGGTATCGACATGATCGCCGGCCCCTCCGAAATCCTGGTGATCGCCGACGGCCACACGCCGCCGGAATGGGTGGCGATGGATTTGTTTTCGCAGGCCGAACACGATGAAATGGCGCAGTCGATCCTGCTGTCGCCCGACGCGGCGTATCTCGATGCGGTGGCGGCGGCGATCGACAAGCTGATTGAAGAGATGCCGCGCAGCGACGTGATCCGCACCTCGCTCACCAACCGCGGTGCCCTGATCAAGACGCGCGACCTTGACGACGCAGCGGCGATCTCGAATACCATCGCGCCGGAACACTTGGAACTGTCGGTGGCCGATCCCGGTGCGCTGCTGCCCAAGCTGCGCCATGCCGGCGCGATCTTCATGGGCAAGAACACCTGCGAGGCGCTGGGCGATTACTGCGCCGGGCCGAACCACGTGCTGCCGACCTCGCGCACCGCGCGCTTCTCGTCGCCTTTGGGCGTCTACGACTTTCAGAAGCGCAGCAGCCTGATCCATGTGTCGCAGGCCGGCGCGCAGACGCTGGGCCGGATTGCCGCCACGCTCGCCTATGGTGAAGGGCTGCAGGCGCACGCGCGTTCCGCCGAATACCGCCTGGTCCATCAATGAGCCTGTCCCTGCAATGAGCCGCTACTGGAGCGCCGTGGTGCACGGCCTGACGCCCTACGTGCCGGGCGAGCAGCCGAAGCTGGCCAACCTGGTCAAGCTCAATACCAACGAAAATCCCTACGGGCCGAGTCCGAAGGTGCTCGATGCCGTGCGCGCCGAGGCTGCCGACACGCTGCGCCTGTATCCCGATCCCAACTCGGATCGCCTGCGTGCGGGCATCGCTGCGTATCATGGCGTGACGGCTGAGCAGGTTTTCGTCGGCAACGGTTCCGACGAGGTGCTGGCGCACGCCTTCATGGCGCTGCTGAAACACGACCAGGCCATCCTGTTCCCCGACATCAGCTATAGCTTCTATCCTGTGTATTGTGGGCTATACGAGATTGCCTATCGGCAGATTCCATTGACGGAATCGTTCGAGATCAAGGTCGACGATTACCTCGTGCCCAATGGCGGAGTCATTTTCCCCAATCCCAATGCCCCCACCGGGCGGTTGTTGGCGCTGGATCAAATCGAGCGTCTGCTCGCCGGCAATCCGGACTCGGTGGTGGTGATCGATGAGGCCTACATCGACTTCGGCGGCGACTCGGTGGTGGGGCTGGTGGCGCGCTACCCGCAGCTGCTGGTGACGCGTACCCTGTCGAAATCGCATGCGCTGGCCGGCTTGCGCGTCGGCTACGCCATCGGTCAGCCACACCTGATCGAGGCGCTCAACCGGGTGAAGGACAGCTTCAATTCCTATCCGCTCGACCGCTTTGCTCAGGCCGGCGCCCTGGCTTCGATGGAGGACCGTGGCTACTTCGAATCCATTTGCGTGAAGGTGGTGGCGACCCGCACCCGGCTGGTGGCTGAAATGGAGCAACTCGGATTCGAGGTGTTGCCCTCCGCCGCCAATTTCATCTTCGCGCGCCATCCTGCGCACGAAGGTGTCACGCTGGCTGCGAGCCTGCGCGAACACAGCATCATCGTGCGACACTTCAAGAATCCGGCCCGCATTGCACCGTTTCTGCGCATCACGGTCGGCACCAATGCGCAGTGCGATGCATTGCTTGCCGCATTGAAAGCCATTGTGGCCTGCTAGAATCCTCTTACAGCCTTATTTTCCGACGCCATGCGTACCGCCCAAGTCACCCGCAACACCCTTGAAACGCAGATCACGGTCGGCCTCAATCTCGACGGCACCGGCATTGCCAAGCTTGCCACCGGCGTGCCCTTCCTCGATCACATGCTCGACCAGATCGCGCGCCACGGTCTGATCGACCTGGACATCCAGGCGAAGGGCGATCTGCACATCGACGCCCATCACACGGTTGAAGATACGGGAATCACGCTGGGCCAAGCCTTCGCACAGGCGCTCGGCGACAAGAAGGGCATCCGCCGTTACGGCCACGCCTACGTACCGCTTGACGAGGCGCTGTCACGCGTGGTGATTGACCTGTCGGGACGTCCCGGGCTGGAATACCACGTCGATTACACCCGTGCGCGCATCGGCGAGTTCGACGTCGATCTGTTCCTCGAATTCTTCCGCGGCTTCATCAACCACGCCGGGGTGACGCTGCACATCGACAACCTGCGCGGCATCAATGCACACCACCAGGCCGAGACGATATTCAAGGCCTTCGGCCGCGCGCTGCGCATGGCAGTGGAGCCGGATGCGCGCATGGGCGACGTGCTGCCGTCCACCAAAGGTGCGCTGTGAGCGTTGATATTGCCGTCATCGACTACGGCATGGGCAATCTGCGTTCGGTGTCCAAGGCCATCGAACATGTCGCGCCGGCGGCGAACGTTGTGGTCACCTCGGATCCGGCAGTCATCGCCGAAGCCGGTCGCGTGGTGTTTCCGGGGCAGGGCGCGGCGCGCGACTGCATGCGCGAAATCGATGCGCGCGGCCTGCGCCAGGTAATCATCGACGCTGCCCACAGCAAGCCCTTCCTCGGCATCTGCATGGGCATGCAGGTGGTGTTCGAACACAGCGAGGAGGGCGACACCGCCTGCCTCGGCATCCTGCCCGGCACGGTGCAGCATTTTCCGCACGAGGCGATGGTCGATGCGGCCGGCGACAAGCTCAAGGTGCCGCACATGGGCTGGAACTACGTTCACCAGGCAATGCCGCATCCGCTGTGGGT
>JAIBFE010000276.1 GCA_019459705.1 Thiobacillus sp.
TGTTGAACAAGTTCGGCATCGCCGCCAGTTCGGGCTCGGCCTGCACTTCCGGCTCGCTCGAACCCAGCCACGTGATGCGCGCCATGGGCATTCCCTACACCGCCGCCCACGGTACCACCCGCTTCTCGCTGTCGCGTTACTCCACCGAAGCGGAAATCGACCGCGTCATCCAGGTGGTGCCGGAGATCGTCGCGCAGCTGCGCAAGCTGTCGCCCTACTGGGGCGAGAACGGCCCCTCGGCCGAGCCGGAAAAGGATTTCGCGCCGGTGTATGCCTGATTGGTTTGGCCGGTCGGCCTCGCATCATCGTGGGGCTGATCGCGCACCGCCGTAACAAGGGACGGCATGGTGGTTTTTCATACTGATGTTTGAGTGAAGGGCTGCAATTCGGCCGAAGCGGACGTCGCGCTATTTCGTGGTTATGTCTACTCTCGGCGAGGAAGCAGACGCTCTACGTGCAGCTTGAGGTGCGCGAAGCCGGCTGACCGGCGGAGCGTCCCGCTCGAAGCGTTTGTTAGAGGCAAATCAGCACTCCCAAGGCGTAACGTAAAAAATTTTTGGTGCGCGAGGATTGTTGCAGCCTTCTATGCATAGATAAACCTGCCCCGCTGACTTGTCATCATAGGGTGGCTGATCGCATGGCCTGTAAGTTTTTGATGTAGTAACGCGGTATGTTGTACCAGCTAGCGGGGACTTGCCATTTGAAAGACAGGAAAACTGCTTCGCAGCTTCTGAGAACGTCGGGCACTCCTCGAGTAATGGGTATTGCTCACTCCATTTTGGATCATTCGAATGTTTGCGTACGGCGATCGCCTCTGGGATATCGCCATCGATATAAATAGTCTCGCCACGCTTGTTGGTACCTTGGGCTCCTCCATATGCAGCGGCCATACCAATGCTTGGCATAAGTGCGACAAATGCGACTAGAGCTTTCATGTATTGCCGGTTGGGCCTTTGTGCCTCCCTCATAGTCAGCACCCGCACCCATAGCCAAATACATCACTCCCCAAAACCTTCCATTTCCCGGCGATATTCACAAGTACCAAGCGGTACCAGCGGTCGTCGGTAGTTGTGCTGCCATCGAGATGTCCCGGTCCTTTCCCCTCGCCCTCCCACAGAGCAAGATCGGGAATTCCGTCGCCGTCCAAATCGTAGTTCAGGTGGGTGCCCCGCAAAAAACCAGTGCGACCGCGGTCCAAGCTCATTGGAGTTTCGGTACGGATGGCGGAAGCACGTGGCAAATCGATGTTCGTATAGAAAGCGAATAGTCTTCCGGCTGGATTGCGGCTCAAGCTATCCCGATGGGACGTATTGCGACCGTCCCCTGCGATGGCATCGCCATCGAAATAACGCCAAATGCTAGCGTCGGCATCACCGAACCCAAACCCTGGAGACCAGTCCGAGCACATGGGTTCATCGACGTCACGCCAGAGAGTTTCCTTCATCCGAACTAGACTGGGTTCGGCTTGCAACCGGCCGTCACGGAATAACTGCACGCGCTGCACCGGCCGCACCAACAATTGTGTTCGTGCCAGCATGTCGTACAGTCCTGGACCACTTCCTTCTTCGGCACTGGGCTTTGGCTTGGGGCGCGGCGTTACCAGTTGCCGATACACGACGTTGAAACGACCACTGGCTTCCTCGGTAGTGGACGTAGGCGGTGCAATATTTCCCTCATTGCGAAGCAGCGACGGTTGTATCCTTGGAAACTCGAGAGCGCGAATCAGCTGGATAATGCGCGCGGCACCGCCATCGGCAGAAATCGCGTCGTGCAGTGGCCCCTCAATGCCAATAGCACGTTGCAGTTCGCTGGCGGGCGCTTCCATCTGTGTCTTATTCATGTCCTGTGAAGCCTTGTCCTTAAGTTCCGACCAGTCAGCATAGGGCGCGGGCTTACGAGCCTTTAACCCTAGGGCCAGATGAGCCTTCATACGCTCCAACGCCTCGTTGTGGGGCCACGGCCCTTGCGCTGGAATTTCGGGGTGGCGATGCTTGAGGTATTCGGCATACTGCTCAAGCGCATTCCAGCTGGGTTCCAGCCAGAATGCGCGTTCTGGGTCGTAATCGGCAGACGGCGCTTCATCAGCTCTTCGGTATCCCAGGATGTTGGCCAAGACTACCGGCGTGAGTGCGAGATAGCGACAGGCGGTGTAGCCCCTCGGACCATCGGCTGGTTGAACTTCGCAGTAGCCGCTCCCGCCTTCCTCGCGTAATAGTTTGACGGTGGCGTTCAGCGACAATCGACCCACAACGGCGGCGTTAGGACGTGGCCCCTCGCGGAGCGTCACTCCATTGCCGCTTATCCAGCGTTGTGCTGCGTCGACTCCGTTCTCGCCAGCCTTTGGCCGCACAACGCGTTCGGCGCTTAGGTACCTACATGCCACATAGCCATATTGCCCTTCGCCTTCGATCAAGCAAAAGTCATCGACTGTCGCACCCTTTAGAATCAACTCGGCACCGCGCGATAGCGTCCCAGTGACTAGATGCTCCGTGCCTGAACCCGCACGTACCCGTAGATCGTCAACGAGCACCCAGCGCGGTGACTGGACGGGGGGCGTGGCATGAACGACCAGCGGTGTCAGCATCGTTAGTATTAAAGTCACACTAGCGATTAAGATCGATAGCTGCATATTCACTCCGACGAGAATGATTGAAGCTGCCGAGTCAGGCCGTTTTCTATGGCCCAACTGTGAATCATGGGTTCGGACGTTTTTAAGTAAAGAGACATGCCGTTTTCGTCAGTAACTTCTTGATTGCGCGAATATATGTGTTTGGCCGGTCACTATATTACGTTATGGAAAGAGGAGACCGGTGACACGTCGAGATACGAGCTCACAGAGCGTCGGCTTCTGGCCAGTTGCGGCCGCTGAGAATCGGCAGCTTGGTCGTCCGCTCAGGCCGAGCAAGCGACGTTGGACTGGCTTGCTCAATCGGCTGGTTGTCGGGCGACGCTTCCCGTCGGAATCGATTTCATTGAATAAATCCAACCTCCGATTATGCTGATTCAAGAGGGTTTTACGCGGTGATCGAATGCGGGTAGCGGGTGCTGGCACGCAGCGTAAACTTGTCTGAGGTCAAATTTATGTCAAACATGATTCTGCTCGGTACGCGCAAGGGCACCGTAATTTTTGATCGTTCGAATTCCGCCTGGAACCCTCGGCCCATCGAGCATGCGGGTATACCCGTGTGCTACGCGGCGCGCGACCCGCGTAACGGCACCTTGTGGGCGTCCCTGGATCACGGCCACTGGGGGCCCAAGTTGTCACGTTCACGCGACGGCGGCATGACATGGGAGGACGTGCTGTCCTTGAAATATCCGGAAGGCGCGCGCTACATCGTCAAATACCTGCCTACGCCGGATTTCGACCCGGAGGCCCCTGTGGGGCAGCCCGAGTACAAGGACGCAACCGTTTTCAAGATCTGGAACCTGGCGTTCGGCACTGCCGGGCAACCCGGGCGACTGTATGCCGGCACGATCCCCGGCGGCTTGTTCGTCAGCAATGACGGCGGAGACAGCTGGGAGCTCAACCGCCCCCTTTGGAACCATGAAAGCCGGGGCGGCAATCTGTTCGCTGGCGAGGCGACAAGCGAGAACCGGTGGGGGGGTACGCCGGCCAGCATTGACTATGGTGTGTTCGAGCCTGGCATTCATTCAATCGTCATTGATCCGCGCGATCCGTTGCACATGCACGTCGCGGTGTCGTCGGCCGGCGTGCTGGAGACCACCGATGGAGGCCAAACCTGGACCGGCCGCAATCGCGGCATGTTGAACGATTACACGCCGAATCCGGAATCGGCGTGGGGACACGATCCGCATTTCGTGGCCGGATGTCCGGGGCAGCCGGCGCATCTCTGGCAGCAGAACCACTGCGGTGTGTTTTATAGCGATGACGGCGCGATGACATGGAAAAAAGTCAGCATGCCCGATGCCGGCGTGCATTTCGGCTTCCCCGTCGCGGTCGACGCACATGACGGACGTACCGCATGGGTCGTTCCCGCGCGCGCGGACTCGGAACGCATGGCCATCGGCGGCGGCTTGTGCGTCGCACGGACCACGGACGGCGGGCAATCGTGGCAATCCTTCCGCAACGGCCTGCCGCAGGAAAACGCCTACGACATCGTGCTGAGGCACGGCCTCGACGTGTCCGGCGATAGCCTGTGTTTCGGCAGCACGACCGGCAACGTCTATCTATCGGAAGACCGCGGCGAAACCTGGCAATGCCTGGGCCACCACTTCCCGCCGGTGTATACGGTTCGATTCGGCTGAGCGACATGCCCTCGGTGGAAATCACCCCGCATCTGTACCGTTTCTTTCCGGCGCTCGAGAACCGCACGATAAGCGTGCCGGCCGGCTCGGTGGCAGAAGTCCTGCGCGCGGTTGACGAGCTGGCCCCAGGATTCTCCGACTACGTGCTCGACGAGCGTGGAGCCCTGCGCCGGCATGTCAATCTCTGCCTCAACGACACCAACGTGATCGATCGAAAAACCCTCTCTGATCGCGTGCCTGAGGATGCGACCCTCTACATATTCCAGGCGCTGAGTGGGGGGTAGGGTCTTGGGTCAGGGCAATTCATCGCCATCGGCCCGTTTGTAGCAAACCCGACGAAGCCCGATTCGGCGTGCCATTGCCTACCGGGGTTGAGCGGGGCGCCGCACAAATTCACCTTGCAATTCATGCGGATACGTTTTCATCCTGCTTGGCACAGGGCTTGCAGATATCCAGGCATCTGCCGAATGAATGGATTCCGACCCAGTCATGAACCGCACCATCATCATCGACGACACCACCCTGCGCGACGGCGAGCAGACCGCCGGCGTGGCCTTCACGCTGGACGAGAAGCTGGAGATCGCCGGGCGCCTCGATGCGATGGGCGTGCCGGAACTGGAAGTGGGTATCCCCGCGATGGGCGAGGAAGAGCGCGAGGGCATCCGCGCGGTGGCGGACCTCGAGCTGAAGTCGAAACTGGTGGTGTGGAGCCGCATGCGCGAAGCCGACATCGAAGCTTGCCGCGATCTGCGTGCGCACCTGATCGACGTGTCAATTGCGGTGTCGGACCTGCATATCACGCGCAAGCTGAAGAAGGATCGTGCCTGGGTATTGCAGGCGATCCGCGACATGGTGCCGCGCGCGCTCGACCTCGGGCTGGAAGTCATCGTCGGCTGCGAGGATGCCTCGCGCGCCGATCCGGAATTTCTGTTGCACGTGGCCGAGGCCGCGCAGGAAGCCGGCGCACGGCGTTTGCGCTATGCCGACACGCTGGGGGTGATGGAGCCCTTCGGCGTGCACGAGGCCATCGCCACGCTGCGCAGCACGGTCGATCTGGAAATCGAGATGCACGCCCACGACGACCTGGGACTGGCAACCGCCAACACCCTGGCCGCCTGCCGCGCCGGCGCGACGCACGTCAACACCACGGTCAACGGACTGGGCGAACGCGCCGGCAATGCGCCGCTGGAAGAGGTCGCGCTGGGTCTGTCGAAGTTGTACGGCTTCGCCACCGGCGTCGATC
>JAIBFE010000296.1 GCA_019459705.1 Thiobacillus sp.
TCCAGCTAGGCGCACACCGCGCCCTTGCGCTTGCCGCCCTGGTTGACCGCGACGGCGGTGTCGTTGACCACTTTCAGGAACGGAACGACGCCCTGCGACTTGCCGTTGGTGCCCTTGATGCGGGCGCCCATGGCGCGCACCGGGGTCCAGTCGTTGCCCAGGCCGCCGGCGTACTTCTGCAGCATGGCGTTTTCCTTGATCGCCTGGTAGATGCCGTCGAGGTCGTCGGTGACGGTGGTCAGGTAGCAGGACGACAGCTGCGAGTGGCGGGTGCCGGCGTTGAACAGGGTCGGGGTGGACGACATGAAGTCGAACGAGGACAGCACCTGGTAGAACTCGATGGCGCGCGACTCGCGGTCGACTTCGTTGATGGCGAGGCCCATCGCCACGCGCATGAAGAAGGCCTGCGGCAGTTCGATGCGCGACTCTTCGATGTGCAGGAAATAGCGGTCGTACAGGGTCTGCAGACCGAGGTAGCCGAACTGGTAGTCGCGGCCGGCGTCGAGCTCGGCAGCCAGGCGGGCGAGGTCGAACTGGCCGAGCTTCTCGTCCAGCAGTTCGGCGGCGATGCCCTTCTTGATGTAGGCGGGGAAATACTCGGCGTAACGCTGGCCCATCTGCGCCTGGGTCACCAGCTCGCCCAGCACTTCGTGGCGGATGGAATTCAGCAGCAGGCGCGCGGTGACGAAGGAATACGCGGGATCCTGTTCGATCATCGAGCGCGCGGCGAGCACCAGCGCCTTTTCGACTTCGGCCATCGGCACGCCGTCGTAGAGGTCGCGCAGCACGGTGTGCATGATCGGCTCGGCACGCACGTTGTCGCCCAGCCCGGTGCAGGCGTCGGCCAGCAGGCCGGCCAGGCGCGCGGTGTCGAGCGGCTTCTTCACGCCGTCCTCGATCACGTGCAGCGTGGCTTCGGGGACGCCGGCGGCCTTCTGCGCGGCGCGTTCCTGGGTGCGCTTTTCGCGGTACAGCACGTAGGAACGGGCGACTTCATGCTCGCCCGAGCGCATCAGCGCCAGTTCGACCTGGTCCTGGATGTCCTCGATGTGGAAGGTGCCGCCGTTGGGGGTGCGCCGCATCAGGGCCGCCGTCACCTGGCCGGTGATCGATTCGACCAGCTCGCGAATGCGCGCCGAAGCCGCTGCCTGCCCGCCCTGCACCGCAATGAAGGCCTTGGTCACGGCAATCGCGATCTTGTTGGGCGCAAAGCCCACCACGGCGCCGTTGCGGCGGATGATCTTGTAGTCGGCGTAACGCGTGTCGATGGTGACCGGTTCGGTCGTTTCGAGCGGGGGAATGGGCGGGGGTACGGCGGATTCGGTGGCGACGTTCAACATCGATGGGGCTCCTTGGTGGGTAGGACGAAAAACCGGGCAGCCGCGAGTGTCGTTCACAACTTATACACAGCTTGCCCAGCCCCCGTGCACAGTTCTATTCACAACATATTGTGGTGCAGGCGGGGAGCAGGTACAAATTCTAGGTATCCAGGCTGGCATGTCAACCCGGATCTGCCGTGTTTCGCCGGGTTTTTTCACAGGCCTGAAAATTCGATGAAAAATCAAAGTTTTCCCCGAACGGGATGCCTAAATATTGAACAGGCGAATGGCTGGATGCGGGCTGGCGGCGAGAAACGTCCAGCCGGGCCGCTGAATGCGTTCCGCCTGGGTGGGTGAACCGGCGTGAAGGCTGCGTGGGCTGCGCAAAGACTGCTGAATCTTTACGCGCCGTGGCGCAAAAGCCGCCGCAGCGCCGGTTTCCTCAAGGCGATCAGGGGAATTTTGGTTATGATGGCAAAAAAACCATAACCTGGCCCGCCGGGGAGCCGCCATGCGTCATACCGCCGTTCTGCTGATTTCCTGCCCCGACCAGAAAGGGCTGGTCGCGGCGATTGCCGATTTTCTGCTGCAGCACAATGCCAACATCCTGCACGCCGACCAGCATCAGGACGCCGAGCTGAAGCTGTTTTTGATGCGGGTGGAATGGGATCTGGCGGATTTCAACCTCGATCTGGCCGAGTTCGCCACTGCCTTCGGCCCCATCGCCACCCGCTTCGGCATGACCTGGCGCCTCGCCGAGTCGAGCCGCAAGCCGCGCCTGGCGGTGTTCGTGTCGAAGTTCGACCACTGCCTGGCCGACCTCCTGTACCGCTATCAAAGCAGCGAGCTGCACTGCGAACTGCCGATCATCCTCAGCAACCACGAGGACACGCGCTGGCTGGCCGATGCCTACCGGGTGCCCTACCAGCACCTGACGGTGCACAAGGACGCCAAGCACGAGACCGAGCAGACGCAGCTGGCGATCCTGCGCGACCAGAAAATCGACTTCATCGTGCTGGCGCGCTACATGCAGGTGCTGTCGCCCGAATTCATCCGCCACTTTCCCAACCGCATCATCAACATCCACCATTCCTTCCTGCCCGCGTTTCACGGCGCCAAACCGTATCACCGGGCGTTCGAGCGCGGGGTCAAGCTGATCGGCGCCACCGCGCACTACGTCACCGAGACGCTCGACGACGGGCCGATCATCGAGCAGGACGTGGCGCGCATCTCGCACCGCGACAGCCTCGACGACCTGATCAACAAGGGCGCCGACCTGGAAAAGGTGGTGCTGTCGCGCGCCGTGAAATGGCACCTCGACAACCGCGTGCTGGTGTACGCCAACAAGACCGTCGTGTTCGACTGAATCCGCATGTTCAATTTCATCACCCCCAGCACCGACCCGGTCGTGCAGCACACGGTTGAAACCCGCCCGAAAACCGTCGCGGCATGGCTCGCCCGCCTGCCCTTCGCCAGTCCGACGGACACCGCCCAGCAGCTGGTCATGGCCCTGTATGCGCTGAACCGCCACCCGCTGGGTGCGGACGACCGCCATGCCCTGCTGGCGCTGTACCGTCCGGTGCTGGCGCGCGCCGCCACCAGCCTGGAGGCGCTGCTTGCCGATTCGGGCGTGCCGCCCCACGCGCAGCAACGCCAGATCGGCGCGCTGCTGCGCGAACTGCACATCGAGCACAGCATCGGCTACAAGCAGGTGCTGCAGGGCTTGACCGAGCGCCGCTTCGGCCGCGCCAACCCCAAACGCATGGCCGAAGTCACCGGGCGGCGGCTGGCTGCGCTGCACGATATCCAGATGGTGTGCGACCTGACCCACACGCCGCCGCCCGCCGGCCTGTGGCAGGACATGCATCAGCTCCACGCCTTTGCGCAGGCCTCGAACCTGGCCGACAACGCAGTGGACGACGCGCCGCCAGCCAGCCGGGCCTATTGCCAGGCGCTGCTGTTCGCGCTGGCGGACCCGCCGCACATGAGCCACGCCGAGCTCGTCCACACCCGGCTGTACCTGGACCAGTTTGCCGGACTGACGCAACTGGGCACGGCGCCGGCTTCGGAACGCAGCTTTGTGATCCGGGCCGACGGCGATGCGCCACCGGGTTATCTGGCGAGCAACACCAGCGATCGGGGACTCTGGCTCGACACCGATGCGCTATGCCGCCACCTGCACGAAACCGTGCTTCGCCTGCGCGCCGGCGAGACGCCCGAACGCATCGGCCTGCCGGCGGGGATGAACGGCGAACTCTGCCAGACGCTGTACAAACGGCTGCTCAAGCAATGGAGCGCCAGCATGCAGCGCGCGTTCAGGCGTTTTGACACGCCCGGCAGCACGGTGCAGCTCGTGGCCGGCGTAAGCGCCATCCACCGGCTGCTGGACCAGGTGCCGCCGCCGCCCGCCGATGAGGCGGAAGCGGACAGTCTGCCGATCCATGATGTCGGGCCGGTCTTCACCCCGACGCCGGTCGCCGTCAACACCACCGAGTGGATGATCAGCAACGACAGTGCGGCCGGGCTTGCGCTGAGCGGCACCCCGGATGCCCCGCTGAACCTGAAGGTGGGCGATCCGCTGGCCCTGCGTGCCGACAATGCGGCGGGGTGGTCGCTGGGCGTGATCCGCTGGATCCGCATGCGCGACGCGCGCCGGGTCGAGCTCGGCGTCGAGCGGCTGTCGCCGCAGATCCAGCCGGTGTGGGTGCGCCCCCTGCGCGGCCGCCGCAAGGCGAGCCCGGAACCCGCGCTGTTCGTTCCGGGTCTGGATACGTTGAAGCAGAACGAGCGCCTGCTGCTGCCGCGCCACCTGTATCAGGCCGGCATGGACGCCGAGGTCTGGCACGCGCCGCACCAGTACACGCTGACGTTCGGCAAACGCCTGGAGTGCACGCCGGGCTTCGACCTGATCGATTTCACCGTTTTTGCAGACGAGCAGCCATGACCGAGATTCTTGTTTTGTATTACAGCGCCGGCGGCAGCGTGCGCGAGATGGCACAGCTGGTCGCGCGCGGCGTCAACCAGGTGGCCGGCGCCGCCGCGCGCGTGCGCACCGTGCCGCCGGTGGCGCCGCGCACCCAGGTGGCCGAGCCGCCGGTGCCGGAGGAAGGCGCGCCCTACGTCGA
>JAIBFE010000297.1 GCA_019459705.1 Thiobacillus sp.
CGGTACTTGGGATCTGCTACGGCATGCAGACCATGGCGGCGCAGCTGGGCGGCCAGGTCGAATCCGCGGCCAAGCGCGAGTTCGGCTACGCCGAGATCCGCGCGCGCGGTCACACCGCGCTGTTGCGCGACATCCAGGACCGCGCCAACGACGAAGGCCACGGCCTGCTCGACGTGTGGATGAGCCACGGCGACAAGGTCACCGCGCTGCCGCCGGGCTTCAAGGTGATGGCGAGCAACGCTGCCACCCCGATCGCCGCGATGGCCGACGAAGAACGCAGGTTCTACGGCGTGCAGTTCCACCCGGAAGTCACCCACACGCTGCAGGGCAAACATATTCTCAATCGCTTCGTGCGCGACCTGTGCGGCTGCGCCGGCGACTGGAACATGCCCGACTACGTCGACGAGGCGATCGGCAAGGTACGCAGCGAAGTCGGCAGCGACGAAGTCATTCTTGGGCTATCAGGCGGCGTCGATTCCTCGGTGGTCGCCGCCTTGCTGCACAAGGCCATCGGCCAGCAGCTCACCTGCGTGTTCGTCGACAATGGCCTGTTGCGCCTGAATGAGGCCGAGCAGGTGATGCAGACCTTCGCCGACAACCTCGGCGTCAAGGTCATCCACGTCGATGCGCGCGACCGCTTCATGGACGCACTCGCCGGCGTCACCGACCCTGAACAGAAACGCAAGATCATCGGCCGTGAGTTCGTCCACGTGTTCCAGGAAGAGGCCGAGAAGCTGCCCAAGGCCAAATGGCTGGCGCAGGGCACCATCTATCCCGACGTCATCGAATCGGCCAGCGCCAAGACCAAGAAGGCGCACACCATCAAGAGCCACCACAACGTCGGCGGCCTGCCTGATACGCTGCATCTCAAATTGCTGGAACCGCTGCGCGAACTGTTCAAGGACGAAGTGCGCGAACTCGGCATCGCGCTCGGCCTGCCGCACGACATGGTTTACCGCCATCCCTTCCCCGGCCCGGGCCTCGGCGTGCGCATCCTCGGCGAAGTGAAGCGCGAATACGCCGACCTCCTGCGCCGCGCAGACGCCATCTTCATCGAGGAACTGCGTGCGTCCGGCTGGTACGAGAAAACCAGCCAGGCCTTCGCCGTGTTCCTGCCGGTGAAAAGTGTCGGCGTCATGGGCGACGGCCGTACGTATGACTATGTCGTCGCGCTGCGCGCCGTCGTCACCAGCGACTTCATGACTGCCCACTGGGCCGAACTGCCCTACACCCTGCTCGGCAAGGTCTCCAATCGCATCATCAACGAAGTGCGTGGACTGAACCGCGTCGTCTATGACATCAGCGGGAAACCGCCGGCTACGATTGAGTGGGAGTAACGTTCTTGAGCCGTTGGGCGAGGGGCCCCGCGCAGCGGGGATCGACCTGGCGAAAAGGACGTGCCCGCGCCGCCCAGGCTTTTGTTTTGCGAAGGACTCCCAGAGCGGGCGTGCCCTCTACGTTCGACGAGGCCCCCCGCGTAGCGGCTATCGGCGCGGCGAAATGGCCTGCCCGCGACGTGCAAACCGTCATCATGCGACACACTCACAGAGCGGGCCCCTTTGAGCCCCTGGCAAAATGAAAACCGTCGCCATCATCGGCGGCGGTCCCGCCGGCCTGATGGCCGCCGAAATCCTGGCGCAAGGGGGCGTCCAGGTCGACCTCTATGACGCCATGCCGTCCGTCGGCCGCAAGTTCCTGCTGGCAGGACTGGGCGGCATGAACATCACCCACTCCGAGCCCTTCGACACCTTCCTGTCGCGCTATGGCGCGCGGTCCGAAGCCATCAGGCCGCTGCTCGATGCTTTCCAGCCTGCCGTGTTGCGCGAGTGGATCCATTCCCTCGGCATTGAAACCTTCGTGGGATCGTCGGGGCGGGTTTTTCCAAAAGACATGAAGGCGGCGCCGCTCTTGCGCGCGTGGCTGCACCGTTTGCGCGAAGCGGGCGTACGGCTCCATGTGCGCCATCGCTGGCAGGGCTGGACCGACGATGGGGCGCTGCACTTTGCAAACCCACAGGGTGAGTTGAACGTGGGCGCCGATGCAGTGGTGCTGGCGCTCGGCGGCGGCAGCTGGGCGAAGCTGGGATCGGACGGCACGTGGGCGCCGCTGCTGGTGCAGCGCGGGGTCGAGGTCGCGCCTTTGCTGCCGTCGAACTGCGGCTTCGACGTGGTGAACGGCTGGAGCACGCACCTGCGCATCCGTTTCGCCGGCCAGCCGCTGAAAACCGTGGCGCTGCGATTCACCGATGCGGCCGGACAGTCGCATGAACGCCGTGGCGAGCTGATGCTGTCCAACACTGGCATAGAAGGCAGCCTGGTGTATGCGTTGTCGGCGCCGCTGCGCGATACGATCGCGGGACAGGGCGCGGTGACGGTGCAGCTCGACCTGGCGCCCGACAAGACCCTCGACCGGGTCATGGCCGAAGTCGCCCATCCGCGAGGCGCGCGTTCGCTGTCCAGCCACCTGCAAAGTCGCGCTGGCATCAAGGGCGCGAAAATGGCGTTGCTGCGCGAACTTCTGTTACCCGATCAACTGAACGACCCGGCGCAGCTCGCCCACGCGATAAAATCGCTGCCGATTACGCTTGTTGCCTCACGCCCGCTCGACGAGGCGATCAGCAGCGCCGGCGGCGTGCGCATCGCGGCGGTCGCCCAACAGCGGGTGGGGCGCCCGCGGCCGGGCGGGGTTTTGGCGGGGGGGGTGGGGGGCAGGGCATCCCCCCCCCGCGGCG
>JAIBFE010000305.1 GCA_019459705.1 Thiobacillus sp.
CCCCCCGCCCCCCCCCCCCCCCCCCCCCCCGCCGGCCCCCCCCCCCACCCCCCCCCCCCGCCCGCCCCCAACCCCACACTCAAACCGGTCGACTGGAGCGCGGTGGCCTTCTGGCAGGACGACGCGGCAAGCGAAGCCTGGGGCGCCTTTCTGCAAAGCTGCAGCACGCTCATCAAGCGCAGTGCCTGGCAGGCGATCTGCGCCGAAGCAACGACGATACCCACGCCTGACGATGCCAGCGTGCGCGCGTTCTTCGAGCAGCGTTTCCAGCCCTATCAGGCCGCGCAGGAAGACGGCAGCGACGATGGGCTGGTCACCGGTTATTACGAGCCGCTGCTGAAGGGCGACCGGGTGCGCACCGATCGCGCGCGTTTCCCGCTGTATGCCGTGCCCGACGATCTCGTCACGGTGGACCTGGCGAGCGTCTACCCCGAACTGAAAAACCTGCGCCTGCGCGGGCGGCTGGTCGGCAACAAGCTGGTGCCCTACCCCAGCCGCAAGGAAATCGAGATGCCCGCCAATGGCAACGGCTTCAAGGGCAAACCGATCGCCTGGGCCGAGGACCCGGTCGACCTCTTCTTCCTGCAGATCCAGGGCTCGGGCCGCATCGCACTGCCCGACGGCTCGCATGTGCGCGTCGGTTATGCCGACCAGAACGGCCACCCGTATCTATCCATCGGCAAGCTCCTGGTCGAACGCGGCGAACTCAAACTCGAACAGGCATCGATGCAGGGCATCAAGGACTGGGGTGCGAAGAATCCCGACAAGCTGCCCGAACTGCTCGCCAGCAACCCCAGCTTCGTGTTCTTCCGCGAACTCCCCAACGGCCTCACCGGCCCGCTTGGCGCGCTCGGTGTGCCGCTCACCGGCGGCCGCTCGATCGCCATCGACCCGCGCTTCATTCCGCTCGGCGCGCCGGTCTTCCTCGCCACCACCCAGCCCAATTCGCCGCAGCCGATGAACCGGCTGGTGATGGCGCAGGACACCGGCGGCGCCATCCGCGGCGGCGTGCGCGCCGATTTCTTCTGGGGCTTCGGCGACGCCGCCGGCGAGCTCGCAGGCCGCATGAAGCAGCGCGGCCGCATGTGGGTACTGCTGCCGAAGGACTATCCGCTGAGCACCGTTCGCCGCTGAACGGCGGGACAATCCTTTTCTGCAGCGCCCACCCTACCGCTTGACCTTCCCGCCATGGGAAGGCCAACGCTCCTTCTCACGGTCGATTTGACCGGGAATCCAGGAGACCGCCATGTATCAATTCCAGGTAGACGGCATGGGCTGCAGCCGCTGCGTCAACAAGATCACCCAGTCCATCCAGGCGCATGACCCGGCCGCCGTCGTGCAGGCCGACCTCGACGCAGGCCGGATCAGCGTCGCAACCGACGCGCCGGCCGATGTCGTGTGCGAGATCGTGGCGAAGCTCGGCTATCGCGTCCGGCAGTTGAGTTGACGCACGCTCCCCCTGCTTCGTGCGGGGAACTTGAATACGGCGCTTGACTCTCCCATGATGGGAAGGTTTACGGTGCCTTCATCCGCATCGACAAGGAGTATCGACATGACCCCCTCCCTCTCTATAGGCATTCAGGGCATGACCTGCGCAAGCTGCGCCACACGCGTGGAAAAAGTACTGAAACAGCTGCCGGGCGTGACCGACGCCACGGTGAACCTGGCCATGGAAACCGCAACGGTTACCGGCGAGGCCGATCTCGCGTCGGTGCAGCGCGCCATCGAAAAAGCCGGCTTCAGCGTGCCGACCGAATCCCTCACCCTGTCCATCACCGGCATGACCTGCGCAAGCTGCTCGGCGCGGGTGGAAAAGGCGCTCGCCAAGGTGCCCGGCGTGCTCGAGGCCAGCGTGAACCTCGCCACCGAACAGGCGACCGTGAAACTGACGCAGGGCACGTCGGCGGCTGTGCTGATTGCGGCGGTGGAGCGTGCCGGCTACGGCGCGCAGCTGCCCGCGCCGGCCGGCGAGGCCCCGGCCGCGCCAGCGCGCACGCTGCCCGACTGGTGGCCGGTGGCGCTGGCGATCGTGCTGTCGCTGCCGCTGGCCGCTCCCATGCTCGGCAGCCTGTTCGGCGCGCACTGGATGCTGCCGGGCTGGCTCCAACTGGCACTCGCAACACCGGTACAGTTCTGGCTCGGCGCGCGCTTCTATCGCGCCGGCTGGAAGACGCTGCGAGCAGGCAGTGGCAACATGGACCTGCTGGTGGCGGTGGGCACCAGCGCGGCGTACGGCTTGAGCGTGTATCTGCTGCTCACCCGCGCCGACGCCATGCACCTGTATTTCGAAGCCTCGGCGGTGGTGATCAGCCTGGTGCTGCTCGGCAAATGGCTGGAGACGCGCGCCAAGCGCCAGACCACCGAGGCGATCCGCGCGCTGCAGGCGCTGCGCCCGCTCACCGCGCGGGTGCGGGTCGGCGGTGTCGACCGTGACCTGCCGATCGACGCCATCCGTGTCGGCGATCGAGTGGTGATCCGTCCCGGCGAACGCGTGCCGGTGGACGGCATGATCGAGGAAGGTGAAAGCCAGGTCGACGAATCCCTGCTCACCGGCGAATCACTGCCGGTCGACAAGCAGCCGGGCGACGCGGTGACCGGCGGCGCGATCAACGCCCACGGCGTGCTGGTTGCACGCACCACGGCAATCGGCGGCGAAACCACGCTGGCACGCATCATCCGCCTGGTGGAAAACGCGCAGGCCGCGAAGGCGCCGATCCAGCGCCTGGTCGACAAGGTGAGCGCGGTATTCGTGCCGGTGGTGATGGTCATTGCGCTCGTCACCTTCGTCGGCTGGTGGATGGCAAGCGGCGACGCCGAAGTGGCCATCCTCAATGCCGTGGCGGTGCTGGTGATCGCCTGTCCGTGCGCGCTGGGCCTCGCCACGCCCACGGCGATCATGGCCGGCACCGGCGTCGCCGCGCGTCACGGCATTCTGATCAAGGATGCCGAAGCGCTGGAGCTGGCGCACAAGATCGACATCGTGGTGTTCGACAAGACCGGCACCCTCACCGACGGCACCCCGCATGTCGCCGCCTGCGTGGCAGCCGACGGCAGTGGCAGGAACGAAGTATTGGCCATCGCTGCCGGGCTGCAGGCGGGGAGTGAGCACCCGCTGGCGCGTGCAGTGCTGGCCGAAGCGGCGGCCGCTGCTGTCACGCCGCTGCTCGCGCGCGCGCAGCAGGCACTGCCGGGGCGCGGCATTGCCGGCGAGGCGGCAGGCGAAAGTTATTGGTTGGGCAACCGTCGGCTGATGGCTGAGAACGGCGTCGACACCACCGCACTCGATGCCATCGCAGCGGAACAGGAAGCCGCGGGCCGCAGCGTGTCATGGCTGGCGCGGGCACGTGATCGTCGCGCGCTCGGCGTGCTGGCGTTCGGCGATGCGATCAAATCCACTGCCGCCGCCGGCGTGGCCAGGTTGAAGACACGCGGCATCGCCACTGTCATGCTCACCGGCGACAACCGCGGCGCGGCGCAGACAGCAGCCACGGCGCTAGGCATCGACCGCGTGCTGGCCGAGGTACTGCCGGCGGACAAGGAAGCCCAGGTCAGCCAGCTGAAAACCGCGGACAAGACGGTGGCGATGGTCGGCGACGGCATCAACGACGCCCCGGCGCTCGCCGCCGCCGACGTCGGCATCGCCATGTCCTCCGGCAGCGACGTCGCCATGCATACCGCCGGCATTACCCTGATGCGCGGCGACCCGGCGCTGGTGGCCGACGCCATCGATATTTCCAAACGCACCTACGCCAAGATCCGGCAGAACCTGTTCTGGGCCTTCATCTACAACGTGGTCGGCATTCCGCTTGCGGCCGCAGGCCTGTTGAACCCGGTGATCGCCGGTGCAGCGATGGCGTTTTCCAGCGTCAGCGTGGTGAGCAACGCCTTGCTGCTCAAGCGCTGGCGGCCGGAAGGCGGGGCAAAATGAACATCGGCGAAGTCGCCCGCGCCAGCGGGGTGTCGGCCAAGATGGTTCGCCACTACGAAAGCATCGGCCTGATCCGGGAAAGCCACCGCACGCTGGCGGGCTACCGGCAATACCACGAACGCGACGTGCATCTGCTGCGCTTCATCCGCCGCGCGCGCGATCTCGGGTTTTCGCTCGATCAGATCAGACAGCTGCTGTCGCTGTGGGACGACCCCGACCGCGCCAGCGCCGACGTCAAGCAACTGGCCGACGCGCACATCGCCGACCTCGACGCCCGCATCGCCGCACTGACCGGGATGCGCGCCGCCCTGGTCACGCTCACGCACGCCTGCCATGGCGACCACCGCCCCGACTGCCCGATTCTGGAAGGCCTTGCCGACACGCCGCGTGCACCCTGAGCCTGCTCAGCGCCGCCCTTCCCAGTCGTACTCCACCTCGATCAGCACCAGCGCGCGTACCGGCCTGCCGTTCTTTTGCGCCGGTGCAAAGCGCGCATCGCGAAACGCCCTGATCGCCGAGTCCTCGAACATGCCGGGCGGGGTCGCACTGACGAGATCAATATCACTGACACGGCCATCGGCTTCCAGCTTCAGCTGCAATCGCACCTTGCCCGACTGCCGCTGGCGGTCAGCATCTGCCGGATAGTCCGGCACGATTTCGCGCAACGCCCGCGGCTGCGTATCGAGGTCGCGGGCGCTGTAATACGTGAGGTCGACCGAACTGGTGATCGTCGCAACCGGCGCCGGCGCAACTGGCGGGGCAGTAGCCGGCCGGGGGTCAGCGGGAGGATCCGCGGGGGGCGTGGCGGTGACGGACGGCCTGGGTTCAGCGGGCGGCGTGGCCACCGGCAGCGCTTCTGCCGTATCGCTCGGCACAAGCAGTGGGGGCTCTTTCGCGGTGTCGCCCGGCTTGGCCACGTCGGGCTCAGGTGGCGGCGGCGCCACAGGAGACGATGCGGTGTGCGTCGTCACCAGCCGCGCCTCGATCACCGTCTCGCCTTGATTCAAGGCCGCAGGAGGGACCACCTGCACCAGCGCAATCAGTGCCGCATGCAGTCCCAGCGAAATCCACACCGCCGCCAGCGGCCGCCACAGTTGGGGCGGAATCGTCGGTTCGTCGAGAGAATCGTTCACTGGCGCCGGTGCCCTTGAGAGTACTTTTTGACTGCACGGAAAACCGGAGGGGCTGGCCTAGAATGGGGGCCAGAAAACCAACGGGAAAAGACCATGAAAAGACTCGTCATCGCGGGCGCCATCTTAGCATCGGCGCTGGGCGCGCCCGCCTTCGCCGACGCCGTCGATCTGAGCAAAACCACCATCCGGGCGGCCGACGGTTCCGAGGTGCCGGTCGAAATCGCCATGCCAGCAGGCAAAGGGCCCTTCCCGCCGGTGCTGTTCATACATGCCAAGCGCGGCTACGAAGGCGACGAACGCGCCCATGTGCGCGAACTCGCTGAACAGGGCTTCCTCGTCGTCGCCCCCGACTGGCAGAGCGGCCGCTTCATCGAGCGCTGGCCCTCGGCCCACAATCCCGATACTGAGCTGGATGTGGAAGCCGGGCTGGACTACCTGAAGTCGCTACCCAATGCCTGCAAGCAGCCGGCCGGCATTGTCGGCCTGTCGCGCGGCCCCTATTACGCGATTCGGCTGGCCGCCAAGCGCGGCCCCGATATCGCCGCCATCGTCAGCTACTACGGCCACATGCAAAATCCCAACGCACCCGAACCCGACCAGTTGTTCCGCATCGCGCCAGAAATCACTCAGATCACCACACCTGTCCTGTATCTGATCGGCGACGCCGATTACGAACTGCGCCGCATGAACGGCGGCCGCGCCTTCTATGCGCTGTGGGAGCGCGGCGTGCCGGTGGAGTGGCAGGAATACCCGATGGCACGGCGTGCGTTCGACTTCCGCCCCGACCAGACCCCGGAGGAGAAGATCGCCACGCGGCATGCGCGGGAGCGCGCGAAGAACTGGCTGGCCAAGTGGATGAAGTTGACGCCGGAGATGAAGTGCAAGTGACGGCTGAGTAGTTAAAGTGTTCGAGGTACTTGAGGCCCGGTTGGGGGGGGGTGGCGCGCCCGC
>JAIBFE010000344.1 GCA_019459705.1 Thiobacillus sp.
CCCCGCTGGGGGTTTTTTTGATTGCGCTCGTACTGGGGGGTGGCTTGGGTTTTCCTGTGGGGGGGGGGGGGGCCGCCGCTGCCGCAGGCGCTGAGCAGGATCAGGCTGGCGAGCGCGAGCAGCGATTTCATGGCAGTTTCACCTCGGGGTCGCGTGCAAACGGCCATTTCTTGTTGATCTCGTTGACCAGTGCGTTCGCCTTGCGCACCGCGTCGTCGATTTCGGCGCGCAGTGCGGCGATGTCCTGCGTGCCTTCCTTGACGTCGGCGGAAATCTCCACCGCGTTGGTCATCAGGGTATCGGCTTTTTTCAGGCTGGATGGCGCGTCGTTCAACATCCGCTGCACCTGGACCAGCGACGCCCGGGTCTGCTCGGCCACACCGTCCTGCGCAAACAGCCACTGGTCGGTCTTGGCTGCCAGGCTGTCGAGCTTGGTGATGAGGGCGCGGGTCTTGTCGAGCGAGTCGGTGACCGCGCGGGCTTTCTCCGGACTGCCGAGCAGGCTTTCCAGCATTCCGTATTCGCCGGTCATGCGCCCGGTCACGGTCTTCACGTTGGCCAGCGCGGCGTTGATTTCGCCGTCCTTGCGGGTGAGGTGCTCGACGTTGTCGAGAATCACCTTCACCCGTTCGACCAGTGCCGGAATTTCCTTGCTGATGTCGGAGCTGAGCAGCAGCATGGTGGCGTTGTCGGGCAGCGCGGGGGCGTTGAGGTCTGGGGAGTCGACCCGGATCTTGGCACCGCCGACGATGGGCTTGTCGAGGGTGAAGGTACTGTTTTCCTTCAGCCACTTGGCGTTACGCTCGAAAAATTCGGCGTGGATGATGATGCCGCCGCTGTCGTTCAGCCCCAGCGTGGTGACGCGACCGATTTCGATGCCGGAAAACACGATCGGCACGCCGGGCGCGACGCCGTCTGCGCTCGCTGCAGCCAGCTGCAGATGGTAGGTTTTTTCAAAGAAGCCGCGCGCATGCAGCAGATACACCATGAAGATGCCAGCCAGCAGCAGCGCCGCGACAGCAAACAGCCCGACCTTGAAATGCAGTTTGTTCATTCTTTATAAAGTGCCTGGTTCCAGCTGAAGTCGTATATTTCCCAGGTGCCTGTCATCTCCGCCTGCGACGCCAGTTGACGGATAAAGGCAGGATAGGGCACATCGTAAAGCATGGCTCCGGGGCGGTCGATCACCAGGCGCGGGCGCTTGAGGATGAGCGCGCGTGCCAGCTTGGTGACGAAACGCTGCGCGGGCGTCATGTCAGGGTCGCGTAGCGATGCAATGTCGGCATGCCCGAGCTGGTCCAGCATGGTATGGGCCTGCCGGGCTGATTCGGCTGCACCGTAATGGCGCTGGTACAGCGGAATCAGCGCAATGTTGTCGAGCGCCGACAGGTTCGCGCGCAGCGGCAGCTCGTGCGAAACCCGTGCGACGTCGTCGGGCAGCGCGGCGGTGGCAGCCAGCAGCGCGCCGCGGTCGGCAAACCCCGTCAGATGTATTTGAGCGCTAATGACACCACCTCGATCGCCACAATGGCGAAGAACACCCGCATCATGCCGCGCAGCACGGACACCGGAACCATGAAGAGCTTTTTCGGCGTTTCGAGCCCGGCGGTGACCGGAATCAATGTGACCGCCAGCCCGAATAGCGCGCACTTGACGATCAGTCCGGCGACGATCTTGAAATCGAATATCTTTGCGATGGTTTGGGTATAAGGTTCAAAGCCGGCCGTATTGATGCCGTAGATGGCGAGGTAGCCCATCAGCAGGGCGAGCAGGCCGGCGAGGCCGGCCAGAGTGACGACCGAAACCACCCCGCCGATCAGGCGCGGCAGAAACTCGAACTGCATCGGCGGAACCTTGCAGTGCGCCAGTGCATCCAATTCGTTGTTGACCTGCATCAGCGCGACTTCGGTGTTGATCGCGCTGCCGGAGCGCAAGGCGATAAAAAGTGCAGTCAGGAAGGGTAGCAGCTCCAGCACCAGCACGCGGATGGTCATTTCGCTGGCGAACTCGGTGAGGCCGAAATCGCGTGCTGTAGACAGGATGATGGTGATGATGAGCCACGAAATAACCAGTGTGTAGCCCAGAAAAACGTGCAGAATCTGCACGGCGGTGAAGTACACCTGCTTGACTACCACATCGAAGGTGGCGCGGTTCCAGGTGGTGCGGTCCAGCAGCAGCAACAGGGCCTGGACCAGAAAGGCAAACATGCCATAGCCGACGGTGAACCAGCCGGTGACCTTGGCGCCGAGCGATTCGATGGATGCCGCAAGAAAATTCATCGCGGCATCTTAACGCCATCGATGACGCTTGTGCCATTGATGGCGCTTGCACCATCCGGTGACAGGCCATACAGTTTTGCTTCAGACGGAGAAGACATACGATGAGAACACTTTTGATTCCGGCCGCTGCGCTGGTTCTGTACGTAACGGCGGCTTCTGCCTGGGCTGCGCCCGGCACGGTCCTGCGCAATGAAAAGCTCTACGCTCAGCCCAGCGTCAGCGCCAAGGTGGCAGGGAATGTGGCCAAAGGCGCCAGCGTCAACATTCTTGCCAAGCAGGGCGGCTGGTTGCGCGTGAGCTCGGGCAAAACCACCGGCTGGATCCGGCTGCTGTCGGTCCGTGCGGGAGCAGGCGGGCTTGGCGGTGCAGGGCTGGGCGATGTGGTGGGTGCTGCCACCACCCGGTCCGACCCCAGTCGTGTCGTCGCGGTCGCCGGCCTGCGCGGACTGAATGACGAAGACCTGAAGCAGGCCAAATTCAATGCGGACGAACTGGCGCGTCTGGAAGGCCTGGGCGTGAGTGCAACGCAGGCCCGGAATTATGCGGGCCAGTCCGGCCTGGCCGCAGTCAATGTGCCGGCCCTGCCCGCGCCGAAGCCTGCACAGCCCGCATCGTCATGGGAGAGCAACTGATGAAAATCAAACTGATGGTTATGGCCATGTCGCTGGTTGCTTTCAGCGGAGCAGCAGCCGGACTCGACCTCGGGAAACTGCTCGAGGAGCGGATCAACAAGGAACTGAACAAGGACAAACCGACGCAGCAGGCGCCTGCGCAGACTTCCAGTCCCGCACCTGCGTCGACGCAAAACGCCGCGGCCTCCCCGCCTTCGGAAAAGCAGAAAGTGGATGCCCGTCAACTGGGATTTGCACTGTTCGGCGATTACTCGCCCGAGGAAGAAACGCGTATCGGCAGGCAGATTTCGGGCAACCTGCTGGGTGCAGTGCCGCTGGTACGCGATGACAAACTGCAGAATTATGTCAACCTGGTGGGCAACTGGGTGGCACAGCAGAGCGGGCGCAAGGGTGTCACCTGGCGCTTTGGCGTACTCGATACCGAGGATATCAACGCTTTCGCCTCCCCGGGCGGCTATATCTTCGTGACCAAGGGCCTGTACCGACGCCTCAACAACGAGGCCGAACTGGCCGGTGTGCTGGGGCATGAAATTGCTCACGTCAGCCAGAAGCATCATCTCAAGGTGCTCAAGCAATCCAGCCTGATCGGCGCGCTGGGGCAGGCCGCCAGCAGCAAGGCGAAGGACAGCGACCAGGTGGTGCAGAACCTGATCGGCAACGGCGCCGAAATCATGGCGCGCGGACTCGACAAGAATGCCGAATTCGAGGCCGATCGCATTGGCATCGTGTACGCCGCACGTGCGGGGTACACCCCATGGGGTTTGCCCGAGGTGTTGCAGGACCTGGCCGGGCTGCCTGCCAAGGACAATCGCACCAGCCTGCTCTACAAAACCCATCCGCATCCGGCTGACCGTCTCGTTGCACTGGGCGAGGCCGTGGATGGGCGCCTCGATACCGTGCGCGGCAAGGAACTGGCCAACCGTTTCTACCGCATTAAGTGACGCGTGTATCGTCCAGGCTGGCGCAGGCAGGGCTGTCTGCGCTGTTCGTTCTGTTGATCGCGGCGCATGTTGCGGGGCTGATCCATATCGCCCCCATGCAGCGTGCCGAGGCCTGGCTGTATGACGTCTGGCTGAAACACACGGCGCCGGCCGGGGTGGACGACCGCGTGGCCATCCTCGACATCGACGAAGCCAGCCTGAAAAGCGTCGGTCGCTGGCCGTGGAGCCGCGACACCATGAGCACGCTGGTCGAGCAATTGTTCGACCGCTATGGCGTCGCGGCGGTGGGCTTCGACGTGGTGTTTGCCGAACCGGACACGAGTTCGGGTCTCGACATTCTCAAACAGCTTGCCCAGCGCGACCTGGCGGGCAGCCGCGATTTCAGGGCGGCCCTCGAACAGCTTGCACCACGCCTCGATTACGATGCCCGCTTTGCACGGGTGCTGGCCGAACGCCCGCTGTCGCTGGGCTATTACTTCATTCCGCAAGGCTACGGTGATGCCAGGACCGGTGCATTGCCCCCGCCGTCGCTGCCTGTCGATGTGTTTGGCACGCTGCAACCCGGCATGCCTCCGCCTACTGGCTATGGCGCCAATCTGGCCACTTTTCAGCAGGCAGCGCAGGGCGCGGGATTTTTCAACATGCGGGCCGATGAGGATAGCACGGCACGCCAGATGAGCCTGGTCAGTCCCCATGGAAAGGGGTATTACCTGGCGCTGTCGGCTTCCACGCTGCGGGTGGCGTTCGGCGGCGATGCGGCCCATGCCGGCGTCGATCAGCGGACTGTGCTGGGACGGCAGTATGCTTCGCCGTGGCTGGAGGTGGGTGGCATTCGCGTCCCGCTCAGCGCGGATGGCACCGTGCATGTGCCTTATCGTGCCGGTTCACCGTTTCCCTACCTGTCCGCAGCCCAGGTGCTGGCGGGCAAGGCGCCCGTGACACAACTGGAAAACCGCATCGTGCTGCTGGGCTCGACTGCACCGGGACTGGCCGACCTGCGCGTGACGCCGTTTTCAAACGCCTTTCCGGGGGTCGAGATTCATGCCCACCTGATCGCAGGCATGCTCGACGGCACCATCCGCGCCACGCCGCCGTGGGCGGACGATGCGCGGCTGATTGCCGTGCTGCTGCTGGGTGCGTTGCTGACGGTGGTGCTGCTGCGTTATGGGCCGACCATCGGCCTGATTGCAAGCATTGCGCTGTTGGGGTTGCTGCTGGCAGCCTATGGCGCGGCATGGTCGCGCTACATGGTGGTGCCGATGGCGGCGCCGATGCTGACGCTGTTCGGCCTGTATGCGCTCAACACTGCCTACGGCTTCTTTGCCGCAACGCGCAGCAAGCGCCAGATTACCAAGCTGTTCGGCCAGTATGTACCGCCCGAACTCGCTGCTGAAATGAGCCAGAATCCGGCGCACTACACGATGGAAGGCCAGTCGCGCGACATGACCGTGCTGTTTTCAGATATTCGCGGCTTCACCAATTTTTCCGAGAAACTGCAGCCGGCCGAACTTTCCGAAGTGCTGAATGCCTACCTGTCGACCATGACGCACATCGTGCAGCAGCACCAGGGCACGATCGACAAATACATCGGCGACGCCGTCATGGCATTTTGGAACGCGCCGGTCGATTTGAGCGACCACGCCACCCGCGCGGTGCAGACCGCACTCGACATGCAGGCCGCGCTGCCGCAGCTGAATGTGGAATTCGCCGCGCGCGGCTGGCCCGAGGTGAAGATCGGCGTCGGCGTCAACACGGGACGCATGAGCGTCGGCAACATGGGTTCCGAATTCCGCATGGCCTACACCGTGATGGGCGACGCGGTGAACCTCGGCTCGCGCCTCGAAGGCATCACCAAACAGTATGGCGTCGGCATCCTCGCCACCCAGCCCACGGTCGACGACGACCCCGTACATGCCTTCATGAAGATCGACGTGGTGCGCGTCAAAGGCAAGGAAACGCCGGTCGCCATCTACGAACCGCTTGGATCCAAAGATGGACTCGCCGATTCAGTGCGTCAGGACGCGGCCGGGTTCGAGTCCGCGTTCGCGTCCTATCAGAAACAGGATTGGGACGCTGCCGAAGCAGCCCTGCGCGCGCTCAGTGTCGGCACGCCGCGCGCGTTGTACGATATCTACCTTGAGCGCATCGCGCATTTCCGCGAAACGCCGCCCCCGGCTGACTGGGATGGCGTGTTCGTCTACACAACGAAATAACCATGAAACTCACCGTATTGGGCTGCAGCGGAGGTATCGGCAGCGGCCGCCACACCACCAGCCTGCTGGTCGACGAAGACGTGCTGATCGACGCCGGCAGCGGCCTCACCACACTCGACTTCGAGCAATTATCAAAGATCGATCACGTCTTTCTCACTCACGCCCACCTCGACCACGTGCTGGGCCTGCCCTTGCTGCTCGACAGCGTCGGTGACCTGCGCGCCAGCCCGCTGATCGTTCACGCGCTGCCAGAGGTGCTTGGCGTGCTGTCGGACCATCTGTTCAACTGGAAACTATGGCCGGATTTTCGCCTCATTCCGAGCGCCGAGGCCCCGTGGATGCGCTTCGAAGCTCTGGGCTTAGGTGAGGCACTCACCCTGAGGGGCCGCACCTTCCGCCCGTTGCCGGCCAACCACGTGGTACCGGCGTGCGGCCTGCACGTCGCAACCGCAGCCGGCAGCCTGGTGTTCAGCGGCGATACCACCCATAGCGACGCCTTCGTTGCCGCGCTCAACGCCATTCCCGACCTGCGCCACCTCATCATCGAAACCTCGTTCGAAAACGCCCTGGTCGAAGTCGCCAAAGCGTCGAAGCATCACTGGCCCGATTCGCTGGCGGCCGAGTTGAAGATGCTAAGCGTCGCGCCCGAGGTGTGGATCACCCATTTGAAGCCGGGCAATGAGTCGGCGATCATGAACGAACTGCGCGCAGCCGCACCTGGCTGGGGCGTGGAGGCTCTGTTGCAGGGGCAGATGATTGTTCTGGAATAAACAGAATGATTTACCCGGACGATTAAGCCATTCCGGGTGTTTTGCGTTTGCGGCCAGACAGTGCCAATAAGGGAAGTAGCGTCCCTGCCAGCCATAGCGTCGCGGGCTCAGGAACAGTCGAGATGAGGACTCCCCGTTCATGAACAGGGATGTCGCGGCCAGCGCTCAGTAGTATTTCACGGGGTATTAAAGGCCCGCAGACCGGGTGACATGCTCCTCCGTCCGCTGTAAGGGGGCTGATCGCCAGCTCGCCAGCAAGCAAAAGTGTATTCGCCCTGAGCGAAATGCTGTCCGCCAAGATCGATCCTGTAACAAAAATCTGTTCCGGCGTTTCCAGTGCCAGATTGATTCCGGGGGCGTGAATTCTCCCGGCGATCAGGATATTTCCAAGTGAAAGCAACTTCACACTTTGCATATGCGGGTCGAAATACAGCGTGACGCCCTGTCCAAGTTCAATCGCGGAAAAGCTGAAGATTCCATCGTCACGGTAAGGCAGGATGTAATCCGCGGCGGGCGCGAGCGGGCCATCCACGCCTGAAATGACGGAGGCAGATACAGGGAAGGAAGAGCCAGATAGCTCATTGGAACCCATGAGGGTAAGAATTGACGCCCCAGATGGAGAGGCAGCACACAGTGCGAGCGTCAGTGCATTCATCCATTTCCACACGGCCCTGTCTCCTCATGCAAAGCTTAGAGGAGCTTACAGGGTGGACGATGACAAAGTAATGCGTGGATATGGCCCGTTTGGGACAGCAATACATCATCGCGATCGGGTGGATAGTGCCCTCAAGCCTGACGCGGCGTGAATAAAAGCGCGGGCTTGCCAATCGCCTTATCTCAGGGCGCGAAGCTCGCCAGGCCTCTCTCAAATTCCGCTGCATCCAGATCTTCAAACGCCTCCCGGCTGAACAGCGTGACGGCGCCGGCCATTTCGCTCCAGCCATAGCCGCGGCTTTGCACGCTCAGCGTGCCGCTGTCCTGCGGCACGCGCGCGACGAGGTGCAGGCAGTTCTTGCTGTAGATCAGGTTGTAGGGGATGTTGCGTTCGTGCAGCCGGTCAAGTTCGAGCCAGGCGTCGGCGGGCTCGGTGAAGCGCTTGCAGGGCAGAGGATAGGGCTCGCTGCCGCCGTTATGGGCAAAGTGCGGATCCTGCACCGGCAACGGATCCGTCTGCACGAAGCTCTGGAAATGCAGGTGGTTGACTGAGGCGCCGGCGCCAGAACTGTTGTAGCCGAGGCAGAGGCCGCGCATGCCGGCGTGTGCGCACAGGTGCCAGGCCCAGCCGTGCAGCTCGGGTGTGAGGGTTTGCGGCAGCTCGCGCAACGGCTCGGGAACCAGCAGGCCGTGCAGGCGGGCGAAGGGAAATTTGTTGTACAGCAGGCGCGCGGGCTTGCCGGCGAGATTGCCTTCCCATAGCAGTTCCTTCGCGAGGAAGGGCTTGTTGAAATGAAAGCCCGCAGGGTCGAAGGGGCGCAGCAGGCCCTCGAAGGTCTGGCCGCTGATGCGCGGCGGCCGCAAGGCGCGGAGGGGATTGAACATCACGTCCCATGGTCCGGCGCAGCGGCTTTCCATCAGCCCCAGGTGGTCGAAGCCGATCAGGTTCAGTTTGAGAAACACCATCACGTCGTCGTCGGGCTCGGCGAGCGTGTCGCCGCACCGCAGGGTGTCGGTGAGGGCGGCGGCGAGTTCGGCATGGCGCCTGGCCAGCGCGGGTGCAAGCTGCGTCCACAGGGTTTTGTCATAGGCGGCGTTGGCCAGCACCAGGATGTACACGCCCAGGCCGCGATGGCTTTCCAGCATCGCGGCAAGCCCTTTGGCGAAGTTCTGTTCCAGGGCGGCGAGCGAAACGAACGGGGAGGGCTGCGGCGACATGCGGTTCGGCACGACGGATGGGAATCCCGTATGGTGCCACCCCGCCCTCATCGGGGTCATTCAGGTTTTTTAGCGGGGGGTGCGCCGGGTTTATAGCTCGCCGTTGGCGCCGGCCCGCATCACGTCTTCCATCTTGTCGCGGATGGCCTGGACGCCGAGACGCAGTTCAGGCGTCATGCCGGCCTGCTTGCCGGCGAGGTGAGCCAGGTGATGTCCCAGTCCATCATCAGCACCCAGATGTTCTTGTCTGCGGCTTCCATGACCGCGATCCGGCAGGGCAGAAACACCACCATTTCCGGAATGATCTTCAGCTGTTCGCGCCGGATGGCGATGTCGCAGAAGCTGAACACTTCGACGCGCGGCGCGCCGGTGTCGCCAAGCACGGCCTCGAAGTCCTTCCACATCAGGTTGCTGCCGACGAACTTGAGGTTGACCTGATTGGCGCGCAGCATCATCGACTGCACCACCTCGTCGAAGCTGAGCCCGGGCTTGGCCTGATATTTGACAGCAAAGTGGTTCATCGCCTCGCGTGCGTCCATCTGCATCATGCTGGCCATCATCGGCATGGCCATCTGCAGCCAGCGTTTCTTCTCCTCGGGCGTCAGGATGCGGTTCATCTGGTAGTCGCGATAGGGGGGCGGCAGCCCCTGCTGGATCAGCACGGGGCCGTAGGGCGTCGGGGTGACTCCGATCCAGCTTTGTGGCATGGCGGGCGTGGACGGCGGGGTGACGGGGGCAGCGGCGGCACATGCCGGCAGGCTGAGAAACCAGGCGAGAGCGAACAAAATAATGCGCGTCATGGGCGTCTCCCGGACGATGGGGTTTTCATCCTACGCGCCACACCGCGTGCGTCAATGCGGCGTCAGGCGTGTGCGTGAAAAAGGTCTTCCAGTGCGGCAAGCGCGGCTGCGGCTGCGGCGAAATCGCCGTTCTGCACGTCACGCTCGATGCGCGCGGCGCCTTCCTGGACGACGGTGGCCAGCACGCTGGCAGCGGCACCTTTCAGGGCATGGGCTTCCTTGCGGCACGTGCCGGCATCGCCTTGCTCGATCGCATGCCTCAGCACGGCCAGGCTGGCTCCGGTGGTGGAGAGGAACACCGATTCCAGATCCTGTACCAGTTGCGGATTGCCTGGGTAGCGCGCGTGCAGGGCGGGAAGGTCGAGCAGCGGGGCACGCTCGGCAGCGGGCCGGGGGTGCTGCAGCCATTGCACGAGCATGGCCGCCAGCGCGGCTTCGCTGTAGGGTTTGCTCAAGTAATCGCTGGCGCCTGCCGCCAGGCAGGCCTCACGGAAGCCCGCACTGGCGTTGGCGGTCAGTGCAATGATGGGAATGTGCCGGATATCCGTCGGCAACTGCCGGATAAGCCGGGTGGCTTCCAGACCGTCCATTTCCGGCATTTGCCAGTCCATCAGAACCAGGTCGAAGTCGTCTTCTGCCAATAAGCCCAATGCCTCATTCCCGCCGGCAGCGACAGCGTAGAGCAGGCCCATCTCACGCAGCTGGTGGGCAAGCACCTTCTGGTTCACCGGGTGATCCTCCACCACCAGGATGCGCCCCTGCAGCTGAATGGCGGGCTGGCTCGGCAATTCGGCCAGCGGCAGGGTCGTGGGGGAGAGGTGCAGCAACAGGGTGAAGCAGCTTCCCTGACCGGGCGCGCTCTCGACCGTCAGTTGTCCGCCCATCAATCCTGCCAGCTGGCTGCTGACTGCGAGCCCGAGTCCGGTTCCACCGTACTGGCGCGTGGTCGACGAATCCGCCTGCGAAAAGGCCTGGAAGAGGCGCACCTGGGTATCGTCGTTGATGCCGATGCCACTGTCACGGACGCTGAATCGGCAATCTATGTGGTCATTTGCCGCCACGAAATCGGCCCGTAATTCGACTTCGCCCGAATGGGTGAACTTGATGGCGTTGTCGACCAGGTTGAGCAGGATCTGGCGGATTCGGGTGGGATCGCCCAGCAGCGCGGCGGGTGCCTGGTCGGGCAGGGTCAGCGTCAGACGCAGATTTTTTTCCAGTGCGCGTGCCTGGAACAGAGCGGCCACACCCTGCGCAAGTGCGACTGGCGAAAAGGCGACCTCCTCGATGGACAGCTTGCCCGCCTCTATTTTGGAGAAGTCGAGGATGTCGTTAATGATGGTGAGCAGGCTTTCCGCCGAGCTTTTCAGGGTGGAAACATATTCGCGCTGCCGACCGTCGAGCGGGGTTTTCAGCAGCAGACCGCTCATACCCAGAATGCCATGCATCGGGGTACGGATTTCGTGGCTGACGTTGGCGACGAACTGCGATTTTGCGTGCGCCATCTGCAGGGCGGCTTCGCGCGCACTTTCCTTGGCAGCTTCGGCGGCACGGCGCTCGGACACGTCGCGCATGATCGCCTGGATCACCGGCTTGCCTTCCAGCTGCATCGCGTGCAGCGCGATTTCGGCCGAGAACACCGAGCCATCCTGGCGCCGCCCCTCCCAGTCCATCACTGCGTGCCCCCGTTTTTTAGCCTGCTCGATGGTCTGCATGGCATGGTCATAGGCAACCGCGCCATTCGCCTGAACCGGCGTGCCGAGTTGTGAAATGGGGATGTGAAGGAAGGTGTCAACCGAGTCCATGCCGAAAAGCGACAGCGTGGCGGGATTGCAATCGGTGAAGCCGTTGTCGTCGAGAATGACGACGGCGTCGGAATTGGTTTCGAACAGAGTCTGGTATTTCTGCTTCTCCATCCCCAGCTGGCGTGTCTGCGTCAGCAGGCGGCGGCCGACCAGCACCGCCACCAGCGTGGCCAGCAGCGTGGCAAAAACGCCCATTATCAGCATCAGGTTGCGGGTGGCCTGATAGGCGGCGAAGGTTTTGCCGAGCGCCGCTTCGTTGGCCTTGCGTTGCAGGTTGGTCATGTTGTCGAGTGCTTCGACCAGGCGATTTTGCAGGGGGATGGCCTCTTCCTGCAGCAGGGTCAGCGCGCCGTAATTGTTTTCTTCGAGCGCCGCCTCGACCACGCTGTTCATGACCGGCTGGTTGCTGAAGGTGATGGCATCCAGCTCATTCATCAGCTGCTTTTCTTCAGGCGTGCTGAGCATCGTCACCAGCTGGCTGCGATCCCCGGCGTAGCGGCCGCCATATTCCTGAAAGCGCAGGAAGAGCGCGTCTTTTTCCCAGGGGTCGATGGAGACCACGATGTTGTGCATCACCACCGCGCGGTCGCGCAACGAGTCGCGCATCTGCGAGGCCAGCCGCGTCTTGACGTTATTGAACGAAACCACACGTTCCAGTTCGTTGTTGAGGTGCGCCATCTGGGTGACGCCCAGTCCGATCACCGCCAGCATCAGCAACAGGGCGACAGTAAAACCAAGCCCCACATTGAAAAGCAGGCCGCGCAGCGGATACGCAGCGCCCAGTCCGCTTGCGGCCTTGGTCGAATGCGTGGTCGTGTCCTCGGCAGGTGGCATGCTGCTTATTCGCGGCGGAACGCCACGACGTGGTCGACCGCCAGCTTGATGCCGATTTTCTCGCCGATGGCGTGGTTGTGGTGCGAGGGCACCAGCGACAGCGCGCGCTGGCCGCTCGGCAGCTTCAGCGTGTAGAGGAATTCGGCGCCGCGGAAGGCCTTGTTCTCGACTTCGGCCAGCAGCAGGCTGTCGTCGTCGTGGACGATGTCGTCCGGCCGCAGCAGCACGTCGACATGGCAGCTGCGCACGCATTCGTCGCAGCCGCTGGCGTCGCACTCGACCGGGATGTGGCCGTTGAGCACGCCAAGCTCGATCTCCACCTG
>JAIBFE010000362.1 GCA_019459705.1 Thiobacillus sp.
GAGGCCAAACACGTCACCAAGCTGGCGCTTCTCCCTGCCCACCATGCGCGACGCGAACGGCTCTGGGTAGATCGACGGCTTGGTGCGCGGTGACACCTCAGCTGCGTTGATGGCGATTGGGTCTGTCTTTTTTTGCATGAACGTCTCCAGAGCACGGAAAGTGATGGCTAACAGGTATTTACCAGACCCGTCGGTCAGTATTATTAAAATTCGTAGAACATACTGCTTTACCATAACTACTTGATTCTTGGTCGGTTCCTCAAGGTTGCCTGTCCATATGTAATGATAATCTGGACCGAATGGCCGCTGTGGGAGATATGCTGAGATCACCGCTTGTGGCCGATAGTGTGAATTCGAAGTGCTACCCATAAGTCGACAGTGGCAAATTTCGCTGGATGGCTCAACGGCTGCTTTAGGGCGTCTACCCCCAAAGGCAGGCCACGGCCAAGAGAAACCTGTCTACCCGCAGCCCTCATTCTGCTTTCCGATTACCGTGCACAGGCCGAGTCAATCCTTCGCTGTGAGTAGTTGAACGGCCTTCCGCGCTAGAGGGGTGACCAGCAGTACAGCTGGAAACGCGAAGAGCCATGCAGTAAGCCATGCACTGCTCCATAGATCAGAGAAATTCTTTACCAGGCCGATAGCGCGAAACGTCGAAATTCCTGAGACCAACAGGGACATCAGCCCAGAAAGAATCAGGCTGAATAGCAGCGGTCCGTATTTCCGGGGAATCATGCGAACGCCTCCAGGTTTTCTGCGATGGTCAGGCCTGTGCCGGAGACACGATGCAGGGCCTCGGAGAAGTTTTTTCCAAACATCCTGGCCGTCTTGATGTCGCCCGCCGGGAATGAATCGGCCGGCGCTGAGTGGCCCGCCTGAGCCATCATGCCCGACCAGGAGCCGAGTCGATTGGCGGCTGCGTCGTAGGGAACGCCGGTGTGTTGCTCTGGAAGGATAGGGTTGCCAACCCAGAGCATGCCGTGTTGCATACAAAATACGAACATCGACATCAGGGTTGACTGCTTGTCGCCGGATGGCAGCGACGACACCGTGAACCCGGCAGCCAGCTTGCCCTTGAGTTTCTGGGTGCGCCACAGGCGTCCTGTTGCGTCCATGAACATCTTGAAAGGACCAGAGACGCCCCCGAGGTAAGTCGGTGAACCAAGGATGTAGCCGTCGAACTTAAGCAGTTCATCGGGCGTCTTGGCCAGGTCTTCTGCTTTCAGCATATGGGCCTCGGTGTTTGGCACGCTATTGGCGCCTTCCAAGATATGGGTGGCAATGTGCTCCGTGTGCCCATGGGCGCTGTGGTAGATGATGGCAAGTTTTTTCATTTCTCTTACTCCAGACAGGATTGGGATTTCTTTCAGGAAGACGTAACCCTCATCGCATAATCCATGCGATGAGGAAGGCGGACAAATAGAGACCCAGACCAAAGACGGTGTGATTGACCACGCTTCGGATGCAGTTCTTCAGTGGTGTCGGCGTTTTGGAGGCGGCAAAGCCTGAGCCCATGGCCGGTTGCATCACGAAGAGAGGGGCCACGACAGTGCTCATGCCTACCAACACCGCCGGCAACAAGGATGGGGCACTCGTCCAGCCGATACCGTATATACCCACGAGCAACCCCGCGAAGGCGATCCCTATTGCATAGTGGGTGAACCAGCCCAGCATCAGTTCACCAGGAATCGGCTGCGCCTTCTTGATGGATGCGTGGACGAACCTGCCACGAAATAAGTGCCCAACCCATCGTCCGATGAACGCGAAGTCGAGCGTTTTGACGCCCATTCGCTTGAGGAACGTCAGCCAGACGTCCATGGCTACGGTAGCTCCGATCCCGATGAGAGCAACGTTGGTGATGTCTTGTAGTAGTGTCATGAGAACCCCTTTGCTGTTGACTGATGGACTTGTTGAGTGCACTGTACAAGTTGAAGTCAACTTCAAGTCAAGGGGTTATTGAATGGACATAGCCGAAGTCGCCAAACACACAGGGGTGCCTGCTTCAACGCTGCGCTACTACGAAAAAAAAGGGCTCATAGCCTCAGTGGGTCGACAAGGGATTCGACGCAGGTTCGCACCCGGAGTGCTGGATCAATTGGCGTTGATTTCGCTAGGGCAAGCTGCCGGACTCTCGTTGGATGAAATTCGCTCCATGTTCTTGCCCAACGGGCAGCCGAGCATCGACAGAGAGATGCTGGCAGCCAAGGCGGACGAGATTGATTCGCTGATCAAGCGATTGAGAGCAATGAGCCATGGGCTGCGACATGCGGCCGCCTGCCCCGCGCCCAGCCATGCCGAGTGCCCGAGCTTCCAGAAGCTTCTCAAAGCGGCAGCTTCTGGCGCCCTTGAAAAACGCTGGAGAACTACTGAACTAAAACTTCCCCGCAAATAGAAATTGCAGCCGAGCTACGTCGATTGCGCGACGTCGCATGCGATTCATTGAGTGACGGGCTTGTGAATGGCAGGCGCGTTCCGCATTCGCATTCCCATCGATGGCGAATGCCCGTTTAGCGACGCATAGCGGTCTGGTTTTGCTCGGGTACCAACCGTCAGCTTTGGCCGACCACCGGCCGCACGCCCCGATCGGACTGAATGACCGCAATGGATTGCGGATTCAGTCTCAGTTTCTTCTACTCAACCAAATTACTGACCTGCCATTTCTCCTGGCCCTGAGCCCCACCGCTCAGGGCTTTTTCTCTTATGCCTGCGCCGGCATCTGCAGGCGCCGCATCGCCAGTGCCGCTGCGGCAGTCCGGGTTTCCACGCCCAGCTTCTCGAACAGATTGTCCATGTGCTTGTTGATCGTGCGGTGGCTGATGCCCAGGATGTCGCCGATGTCGCGGTTGGTTTTGCCGTGGATCACCCAGTACAGCACTTCGGCTTCGCGCAGGGTGAGCCTGAACGAATCCACCAGCGCTTTTGTGATGGCGACGTCGCTTTCCTCGTGCAGGACCAGCAGGCACTCGCCTTCGTCGGTGCGGCCATGCAGGGCGCAGACCATGCGGCCTTCGTCTCCCCTGATTTCCAGCGGGGCGGGGGGCGCGGGTTTGGCGAGCGCGGCTTGCAGCCATGCGTGGATGCGGGCGGCCAGCCGGTGTTCATCCTCGCCGCCATATTTCTGCAGCAGGGTTCGCGCCAGCGGGGTTTGCCACAGCAGCGCGCCATCGCCTGGCCGCATCGATACGCAGGCCTGGCCGTACGCGTCCAGCACGCTGCGCGCCTGCTGCGTCTGCCGCGCGCGCTGCACATGGGCGGCAATGCGCGCCAGCACTTCGGCGGGGCGGATGGGCTTGGTGACGTAGTCGGAACTGCCTGCGGCAAACGCCGCCACCACGTGCTCGGCGTCGGTGAGCCCGGTCATGAAGATGATCGGGATCGGCTCGGTGGCCGGGTCGGCCTTGAGGTGACGGGCCACCTCGAAGCCGTCCATGCCGGGCATGACGGCGTCGAGCAGGATGACGTCGGGCAGGCTCTGACGCGCGCGCTGCAGGGCGCTTTCGCCGTTGGTGGCGACCAGCACCGCGTAGCCGGCCTCGTCCAGGGCGTCGTAGAGCAGGGACAGGTTCTCGGGCACATCGTCCACGATCAGGACGACGTCCTCGTTCATGCGGTCAATGGCCGGCATCGGTGCGCTTTCGCAGGATTTCCTTCATCGCCTCGAACTGGAATCGCCGGGCCAGCACGCGCATCACCTGGACGAACTCGGCATGCACCGGGTCGAGCTGTTCGATCTCGTCGAGCTTTTTCAGGATGCCGCGCATGTAGCCCAGGTCGATCAGCTCCCGCAGGCCGTTCACCCGCTCCGCGTCGGGCGGCACGATGGGCGGGCTGGGCAGGCCGGGCGACGGGGCGGCCTGACGCGGAATGTCCGCCCGGATCCATTCCAGGTTCAGGCGCTTGCCGAGCCAGTCCAGCAGCTCGTCGACGCGGAACGGCTTGGTGATGAAGTCCTCGCCGGCGATGCTGGCATCGTTGTCCGCACCCTTCTCGAAGGCGTTGGCCGAAATGATGGCGATCTCGGCATCGGTCATCCCACCCGCGCGGAGTCGGCGCAAGGTCTCCCAGCCGTCCATGCCGGGCATGGCCAGGTCCATGAAAATCACGTGGGGCGAAAACCCGGGTACGGCCGCCAGGCAGTGCTGCCCGGAGGCCACCTGGGCCACCTCGAACCCCAGGGGCGTCAGGATATTGACCAGCAGTTCCCGATCCACGGCCTCGTTGTCCACCACCAGGATACGGCGGCGCATGCCCACGTAGCCGATGCGCTGCGCCAGGGGCTGCTCCTTCACGAGCTGTTCCGCATGCAGCCGGGGCAGGAAGAGCCGGACATCGAACCGGCTCCCCTCCCCCGGCCTGCCCGTCACGCTCAGTTCGCCCCCCATCAGGTCGGTGAGCATCCGGGCGATGGTCAGCCCCAGGCCGGTGCCGCCCGTAGCGCCGACGTGGGCCGCGCTGCCGCGGGAGAACGGCTCGAAGATGTTGCCGACTTCGTCCGGCGTGATGCCCGGGCCGGTGTCCTCGATGGAGAAAAAAGCCATTTCGCGCTGGTAACGCAGGCGCAGGGTCACACGGCCGCTGACGGTGAACTTGACGGCGTTGCCCAGGATGTTGAGCAGGATCTGACGCAGGCGTTTTTCGTCGGCGCGGACCATGGCGGGCAGCGGCCCTTCCGGCAGATAGTGGAAATCGAGCCCCTTCTGCCGCGCCTGCTGCTCGAACATGCCGACGAGCTGCTGGATGAAATCGGCGAAGTCCAGCGGGCGCACGTTCAGCGTGAGCTTGCCGCTCTCGATGCGGGCAATGTCCAGCGTGCCTTCGATCAGCGACAGCAGGTGGTCGCCGCTGCGGCGGATGACGTTGATCGCCTGGCGCCGGTTCGGCGGGATCGTCTGGTCCTGGTCCAGAATCTGGGCATAGCCGAGGATGCTGTTCAGCGGCGTGCGCAGCTCGTGGCTGATCGAGGTGATGTAGCGGCTCTTGGCCTGGTTGGCCTGTTCCGCCACCTGCTTGGCATGCTGCAGCAGCTCGTCGGTGCGGCGGTGTGAATCGATTTCCTGCATCAGCAGCTGGGTCTGGCGATTGGATTCCTGCTGCGCCACCTGCCGGCTCTTGTGGGTCAGCACCAGCCACCAGGCGACCACGCCGGACACCAGCAGCAGCGCGGCAAAGGCACGCTGGTATGACTGCTGCAGGGCGGGCAGCAGCGCCGCCGCCTCGCCGGTCAGGGCCAGCACTTCCTGGTAGTAGAGCAGGCCCACCAGCAAGACCAGGAACGGCACCACGCCCGCCATCAGCAGCAGGTAATGGCCCAGCCCCGCATCCAGATAAGGCCGCGCCCGGGTGGGCAGGCAGCGTTCCAGCAAGGCTTCCCATTGCTCGCCCAGGCGGGCCTGGGGCTTGCACAAATCATGGCAGCGCGCGTCCAGGGAGCAGCAGAGCGAACAGATGTGATCCTGATAGGCCGGGCAGCGGGCCATGTCCTCGACTTCGTAGGCCTTGCCGCAGATGCAGCAGCTGTGCGTGGATGCCGGCGTGGCAGCGGGCTTGTCGTGGCGCGCGATGTAGTAATGTCCGCCGGTCAGCCAGGCGATCAGCGGCGAGCAGACCAGCGGCGCGCCCAGTGCGATGAAGGTGGCGAAGGGCTGCAGGGTGTCGCCGAACAGCCCCACATAGGCGGAAACCGACAGCCCCGAGGCGATGGCCAGGGCGCCGACCCCCACCGGATTGATGTCGTACAGGTAGGCACGGCGGAACTCGATGCCCTGGGGCGACAGGCCCAGCGGCTTGTTGATCACGAGGTCGGCCACCACGACCATCATCCACGCCACCGCCACGTTGGAATACAGCCCCAGCACCCGGCCCAGCGCCTGGAACAATTCCATCTCCATCAGCATGAGCGCGATCAGAGTATTGAACACCACCCACACCACCCGTCCGGGGTGGCTGTGGCTGAGGCGGGCAAAAAAGTTGGACCAGGCGAGCGAGCCGGCATAGGCGTTGGTGACGTTGATCTTGAGCTGGGAAATCACCACGAACAGGACCGTGGCCGCGACCGCCCAGCCGTAATCGGAAAACACGTAGCCGTAGGCGATGAGATACATCTGGTTCGGGTCCACGGCCTGCTCCAGCGGCACCAGCTGGCTGATGGCGAGCCAGGCCAGCAGCGCGCCGCCCAGCATCTTGATGACGCCCGGCACCACCCAGCCGGGCCCGCCCACCAGGACGCTGGCCCACCAGCGGCGATGATTGGCCGGGTTGTGTTCGGGCATGAAGCGCAGGTAGTCCACCTGTTCGCCCATCTGCGTGATCAGCGCCAGCCCCACCGCCATGGCGGCGCCGAACAGGTGGATATCGAAGCCGGCGGTGCCGTTGCCGGCGTAGCCGACGATGCCGGCGAACGCGCCCGGCTCCTTGGCCAGCAGGAAGACATAGGGCAGCACCAGCATGACCAGCCAGACGGGCTGGGTGATCGTCTGCAACCTGCTGATGACGGTGACGCCGTGGGTGACCAGTGGAATCACCACCAGGGCGCAGATCAGGTAGCCCCACGCCGGCGGAATGCCGAACGCCAGCTCCAGGGCATAGGCCATGATGGCCGCTTCCAGGGCAAAGAAGATGAAGGTGAAGGAAGCGTAGATCAGCGACGTGATGGTGGAGCCGAGATAGCCGAAGCCCGCACCCCGTGTCAGCAGGTCCATGTCCAGGCCGTAGCGGGCGGCGTAGATGCTCACCGGCAGCCCGACCATGAAGATGATCAGGCCCGTTGCGATGATGGCCAGCGTGGCGTTGAGAAAACCGTAATTGACCAGCAGGGTCGCCCCCACCGCTTCCAGCACCAGGAAGGCCGCCGCGCCGAAGGCCGTGTTGGCGACTCGCGATTCGGTCCATTTGCGATAGCTGCGCGGCGTGAAGCGCAGCGCGTAATCTTCCAGGGTCTCGTTGGCGACCCAGGTGTTGTAGTCGCGGCGCACCTTGACGACACGCTGGCGTGCCTTGGTTGGGTCGCTCCTGTCAGTCTGCGTCATCCGTCATTGGACCCATAGCAGGTCACGAACCTATCACTCATGGATTCGCCCATTCATATAGCTGACCACAATAGCGGGCAAGGAATAGGCCGGCCCCCAGTGGCTTCATCAAGCTGCGGGGGCAGTTCCCGGCATCCATTACGGCACCTGTTTGCCCTGACGTGCGATCCTGCCCAGACACAGCATTCCCCAACAAGCGGTATGGTTTGATTGACAGCCCATCAGACAAAACCCAGCCATTCCAGCCTACGCTGGGATGAAAGGCCAATGGAATTTCTTTGGATCAAGCAAACCGTGTTCCAGCTTCCAGGCAATTAACCAAGCCTCTGTGTATGATCGGTTTATCAAGGACCGCGCGATCAACCCGCGCCATGCAGCCTGTCGCCATGCACCATTCTTGAACAGCCCGCACTATGTGCGAGCACCGCTATTGGGGGGGCGAGCCATGACAGTGGACATAGAAAAACCACGTTGAGATAGGAGCCGCGGAACCCACAAATACTGGCCCCCTCGGTTTCCGGATTGTTCGCTGCGCGCATCACCAGCATCTGCAGCGGATGATCAATGTCGCCAGACTCCGGCGGATACCCGCGCACCACAGCAACATAGCGCTTGTCCACTTCGCCGTGTTCGAACTGGAGATTCAGCGCACGCCCGACCTCGCGGTCCAGCGCAAACAGCAGAACGCCCGACGTGCCCTTGTCGAGCCGGTGCACCGGATACACCGGCTGGCCGATCTGGTCACGCAGCATCTGCAACGCGAAACGGGTTTCGTGGCGATCCAGCACGCTGCGATGCACGAGCAGCCCCGCCGGCTTGTGGATGGCAATCAGACTGTCGTCGCGATAAAGGATCGACAGCGATTCGGACGCACCCGCGAGCACGCTAGGCCCTGCCCTTGCACGGAAACTTCTCCGTAAGCGCCTTCTGCAACACCTCAACGGCTGGCTGGGTCAGCGATTCCGGATGCGCCTCGATCCACTGCACCAGCGCCCCGGGCGCCACGCTCCTGTCGCGGGCATCCAGGCAAAACGCCGCCTTGCCCTTGCCGTAGTAATGCGCCGCGTCGGTATACCCGTCGAGATAACTGTTGCACATCACGGACAGCGCCCTCACCTTGTCCGCACTTTTGCACATGCGCAGGATCACGCTGCCGTTCTTGCCATGAATATCGCTGGCCCCAGCCGGCTCGCCAAAGAACAGGCAGACTCAGGCTGACAGGATGGCAGTTGCAACGCGGCGGTTGTCCAGGATTGAACGCATCGCTTGAAAGGTCAGAAATTCGATGTCACGTCAGGCAAGCGTCGTCGGCCTGTTTGCCCCGGTCAATCCGGGATTTCAAAAGGATCGTGGCCATTTCGCATCCCGCAGGCGAGTCAGCGATGCACGCGCCCTGCCGACGGCTGCAGGTCGGCACTCACCCCCTCGCGCTCGTCGAACACAAAGCAATCGCCGTGGTAGTGCGCGCCGCCGACTTCCTCGAAATACTTGAGGATGCCGCCTTCGAGCTGGTACACGTGCTCGATGCCGATTTCCTTCATGTGGATGGCGGCCTTTTCGCAGCGGATGCCGCCGGTGCAGAACGACACCACGGTCTTGCCGGCGTAGTCGGCGCGATGCTGTGCCAGGCGCGGCGGAAATTCGCTGAAGATGCCGATGCCGTAATCGACCGCGTTGTCGAAGGTGCCCGCTGCAACTTCGTAGTCGTTGCGCGTATCCAGCATCACCACCGGGCGGCCCTCGTCGTCGCAGCCGCGATCCAGCCACTGCTTCAGCGTGGCGGCGGCCACCGACGGTGCACGGCCCGCTTCCGGGCGGATCAGCGGGTGCTTCATGGTGATGATTTCCTTCTTAAGCCGTACCCGCATCCGTTTGAATGGCGGTTCGGCCGACAGGCTTTCCTTGGGCTGCAGGTCGGCGAAGCGCGGGTCGGCCCGCAAATGGGCGACGATGGCATCGATTGCCGCCCGCGACCCGGCCAGGAACACGTTGATGCCTTCGGGCGCAAGCAGGATGGTGCCCAGCAGACCCAGCGCCTGGCAGCGCGCGGAGAGGTCGGCCTTGAGCACCTCGCGATCGTTGAGAGTGACGAATTTGTAGCAGGAGATATTGACGACGGACACGGTAAAACCCTTTCAGCAAGTCGGCATTATACGAAGCGGCTCTTCCTCGCCGGGGTTTTTGATACCCTTTGGCACTTCCCCTGCCCTTTTCCGACCATGGACAAACAACTGCAAACGCTGGAGCACGCCCAGCAAACCGCGATCGATCTTGCCATCCAGTTCGGGCCCAGGCTGGTGGTGGCGCTGCTGATTCTGACGGCAGGCTATTACGTCGGGCGCTGGGTGGGTCGACTTGCCGACTCGATGCTGGCGAAGCTCGGGCTGGACGAAACCCTGCGGCTGCTGCTGGTGCGCATGCTGCGCATCCTGGTGCTGGGACTGTTCCTCATCATGGCGCTGCAGAATCTGGGGGTGGAACTGCTGCCGCTGATTGCCGGCCTGGGCGTGGCCGGTGCAGGCATCGCCCTGGCGATGCAGGGGGTGCTGGGCAATCTGGCAGCCGGGCTGACCATCATCTTCACCCGCCCGTTCAAGGTCGGCGAATACATTTCCATCGTCGACGTGGAAGGCACGGTCGAGGAAATCATGCTGTTCAACACCGTGCTGAGCCATCCCGACCGCTCGCGCATTGTCATTCCCAACCGCAAGATCGCCGGCGAAATCCTGCACAACTTCGGCAGCCTGCGACAGATCGACGTGGTGGTCGGCGTGGCCTACGACACCGACATCAGACACGCGCTGGGGGTAGCCCGCGACCTGCTCGCCGCGCATCCCAGGATCCTGCAGGAACCCGAACCGATGATCCACGTACTGACGCTGGCGGACTCCCGCGTGCAGATCGCGATCCGCCCGTGGACCTCGGTGGCCGATTTCCACACCACATCGGGCGACATCACCCAGGCAGTGCTGGAAGCCTTCCGCGAACGCGGCATCCATATCCCCTTGCCGCAGCGCGAAGTACGCCTGCTGGGGGCGGCATGAAGCGCACCCGCCCTGCTCCCACACCGAAGACGGCCTACGCCGACCCGCTGGCGGAGGTGCTGCGCCCCGGCCAGTCGATCGAACTGCTGAAGGAACTGCACATCCTGACGCGCGACGGCAAGCTCAATCAGGACAGCCGCCGCAAGCTGAAACAGGTCTATCACCTGTGCCAGTTCATCGAGCCGCTGCTCGACGACGTGCTCAGCCGGCAGGACACGCTGACGCTGGCCGACCACGGTGCCGGCAAATCGTATCTGGGCTTCATCCTGTACGACCTGTATCTGAAGGACCGCGCCGGCAGCCACATCTACGGCATCGAAACGCGCGACGAGCTGGTGGAAAAATCGCGCGAACTGGCGGCGCGGCTGGACTTTCCGCGCATGTCCTTTCTCAACGTCACCGTGGCCGAATCGATCCAGTCCGAGCAGTTGCCGGCCAGCATCGACATCGTCACCGCGCTGCACGCCTGCAACACCGCGACCGACGATGCCATCCAGTTCGCGCTCGCCAAGCAGGCCCGCCACATCGTACTGGTGCCATGCTGCCAGGCCGAGGTCGCCGCCGTGCTGCGCAAGCACAAGAACGAATCCTTCGGCAAAACCGCGCTGTCCGAAATCTGGCGCCACCCGATCCACACGCGCGAATTCGGCAGCCAGCTCACCAACGTGCTGCGCTGCCTGCAATTGGAGTCGCACGGCTACCAGGTCACCGTCACCGAGCTGGTCGGCTGGGAGCATTCGCTGAAGAACGAGTTGATCGTCGCGACCCAAACCGGCACTGCGCGCCGCAACGCACGCGAACGCCTGCAGCAGATCCTGCAGGAACTCAATCTGCAGGAGCTTGAAGAGCGCTTCCTCGCCCCGCTGTAATCCGTAAAACAGCCTATGCTTCGAGTAAGTATTGCCTGTCAGGATTGCCCGATGCGCCTGCCTGCCCTGATCCATTCGTTTGCTGCAGTGGCCCTGCTCGCCGTGATGGCGGGCTGCGCCACGCCGCAGTACCAGACGAACGTCCGGCTGATTCCGCCGGCCGATGCACCGGGCCGCGCCTGCGTGCAGGACTGCGAAACCAGAAAAACCGGGTGTCAGAACGATTGCCAGACCCGTTACCAGGCCTGCACGAAGACCCTCGAACCGCAGGTTGAAGCGCGCTACCTCGCCGCGCTGAAACAGTACGAACTCGAGCTGAAGCAGTATGCGGCGGCGCTGCGGCACTATGAAATGCAGCTGCAATTCGAATGGATGAACCGCTATCCCTTCCAGCCATACTGGTGGGATCCGTGGCCGGGGCCTTATTTCCCGCCGCCTTACCGCGAACCGGTGATGCCGACGCGCGACAACGTGCGTGCGCAACTGGTGAAATCGAATTGCCAGGAAGATTGCGGCTGCCTGCCCGCCTATGACGCCTGTTTTGTCGGCTGCGGCGGCCAGCGCGTAAGCGAAACGGTCTGCATCAGGAACTGTCCGCCTGCGAAATAAACTCAGACCGAAGTCTGGAGAGGAATCAGTTTCACCGGCACGCTCAGCGTGTCCGTGTTGATCCAGATTTCGCCATCCTGCACCATGCACTGCAGACGCATGCCGCGTTCGGCTAGGGCGGCCAGCGCCTGGGTGGTGTCGGCGGGCAGTTGCAGCACGGTCAGATTGGAAAAGCGCGTGAGTTTGCTGGCGATCTGCTTCCACCACACCTCGCAACCGCTGCTGTAGCACAGCACCACGACCTGGTCGGCGCGGCTGCAGGCGCGGCGGATGCGCGCATCGTCAGGCTGGCCAAGGTCGATCCACAGGGTGATCTCGCCCGCCAGATTCTTCACCCACACTTCCGGCTCGTCGACGTCGAACAGGCCCTTGGTGAAGGCGATGCCGTCCTGGGCGTAAAGCGCATAAGCCAGCACCCTCGCCATCATGCGATCGTCGGTTTCTGAGGGATGGCGCGCGATGGTCAGCGCGTGGTCGCCGTAGACATGCCGATCCATGTCGGCAATCTGCAGGTCGGCTTTGTAGATGGTGGCTTTAAGCGCCATGGGTGTTCACACTCGAAATGCACAAATACCCGGAGGGCATAAATAAAAAAAACCCCGGCGAACCGGGGTTTTTTCACATCAGATCGTAGAAATTACGAAACGATCTGGATGTTAGAGGCTTGCTTGCCCTTGGGGCCAGTCGTCACTTCAAAGCTGACTTTCTGGTTTTCCTGCAGGGACTTGAAGCCGCTGGAGTTGATTGCGGAGAAATGTGCAAACAGATCTTCGCCGCCGTTATCGGGGGTGATGAAGCCAAAACCTTTTGCATCGTTGAACCACTTAACAGTACCCGTTTCCATCTTGTTTCCTATCTATCTAAAAAAAATTGAGCGACATGCTCTATCGATCGAATTTCAAGGAAAACGCTTACCAGAGGTACCGCAATTTAAAGCT
>JAIBFE010000375.1 GCA_019459705.1 Thiobacillus sp.
CCGGGCCCTATCGCCTCGACCTCACGTTCGATCTGTCCCTGCCCCTGCCGCCGCAGCTGGAAGCCGCGAAATTCCGCCTCGTCAGTCGCGCCGCCGAACTGCGGCGCCAGGGGCTCGCTGCGCCGAAGACCGTGGCGAACCAGCGCGCGCGCTGGATTGCGATGTTGCGCCTGCTCGACGGTGCCGTGGCACCGGACGCTGAAACCACAGAACTGCTAGGCGAAGATCGGGCGCTGGTGGCGGATGGATACCGCGAGATCCTGCGGCTGCCAGAAACCCCAGAAGCCGCTTAACCGGGCGCTCTTAGTTAGATGAACTCCGCCGCCGACGTGTTCTGGGAATTTACGGCCTGCATAGAGCCTGAAAGAGTAGCCCGACTGCTCTCCTGGAGATCATTCGATGAGATTATTGAAAGCCTCTCGGACTGCGAGATTTCGGCGCCCTACTGGGAAGATGCAATGTCGCCCCACTTGAAAGGGTGTAGCCGAGCATCGTTTATGTTGAAGGTCCCTGCGGATGTGTATGACGGATTCTTCAACGCACCTGCGGGCTATCGCGGTCAGTTTGCCCGATCTGAAACGGACGGTGAGCGGGCGAACCGAAAAGTGCTTGATGCGCTGCTTTATCGTCTCATCCAAGTCGCCACGACGCATCGAATAGCCAATCTTCACCTCGTCACCACATCTCTTAATGCCAAACAAGCTAAAGTTTGGATCGATGAAACAGAGGTGGAAGACCAACTTACAGACCCAAATCTATCTATCGTCTTTCCTATTTGGGAATTCAATGAGCCAAATGGCCAAGGGCTTCGAGCACCATGCGGAAGACTTTTGGAAGTAAAAGGCGGATGGGTGAGTCCTCTCGGTGATGAAGTAATTAATAAGTTCAAGAATGACCGAAGTCGTCACATCAATAGGACCGGTGACTCAAAATGAAACCTAGGCCCAAATAAAAACCGGGGCACACGGCCCCGGTTTTTATTTCAGCGTGGAAGCGCAATGCTTCTGCTAAGCCCGCCTCAAGCGAAATTCGCCTCCGCAAACTTCCAGTTCACCAGCTTGTCGAGGAAGGTCTCGACGAACTTGGGGCGCATATTGCGGTAGTCGATGTAGTAGGCATGCTCCCACACATCCACGCACAGCAGGGCTTTGTCACCGGTAGTCAGCGGGGTGCCAGC
>JAIBFE010000020.1 GCA_019459705.1 Thiobacillus sp.
CGCCGGGGTCGGCACCTGGCCGGTGAAGACGACGATGGGGATGGAATCCATGTAGGAGGTGGCGATCCCGGTCACCGCATTGGTCACGCCCGGTCCCGAGGTGACCATCGCCACGACGACACGGCCGGTGGCGCGCGCATAGGCGTCGGCGGCGTGCACCGCGGCCTGCTCGTGGCGCACCAGCACATGCTTGAATTTGTTCTGCTTGAATATTTCGTCGTAAATGTTGAGCACGGCCCCGCCGGGATAGCCGAATACAAACTCGACCCCCTCTTCGGCCAGACAACGTACGACGATCTCGGCGCCCGTGGCTTCCATAAACTGGCAGTAAATCAATTCGTTGGTGAACCTGTGAGGGTAATCGTTTTGCCATGTTTCGGTCAAGAAATCATGGCATAGCGCCCATCCGGCCGGCTTTTTCATGCCCGCCGACGCCCTGGCGCGAGGAAAATCAACTGGCACGCATAAAAAACCCCTCCGCGTACGGAGGGGTCAATTTTTGTCAGGCGCCGCTGCGGGTGAAAGCCCGGCGGCTGCAGTCGACCATCCGCGCCCGCTTATTCGTGCGCAGCCTCGCCCAGCGCCTGCATGATTTCATTCAGCGAGCCCTGCGCGTTTTCGAACATGCACACCATGTTGCCCGCGCTGCACACCGTCATCTTTTCGCCCTGCACGATCCAGCCCTGCGACGGCGACCAGCCGCGCATCTGCGAAAACAGGGAGAAGACATCGGTATTGCTCGACACCATGCGGCGGTACCACTGGGCAAATTTTGCCAGCCGCTCCATCAGGTCCTGCGACAGCTCGCCCTCGGCCGCCATCAGCACGCCGTCGTCGCGGAAGCGGCAGACGGCGGTGACGCCGTCGAGCACCAGGATTTTTCTCAGCGTCATGCGCGCTCCTCAGGCTGCCTGCAGGGCATTGAAGGTGGCTTCGTAGTCGGCGTCACGGTTCTTGACGACCACGCCGCGGTTGCCATCCACCACCACCGACCACTCCAGACCCACCATCGAGAACCCCTTGAGCGGCTGAAACCCGCCCTGCCCGGTGACGGCTTCCCAGCCGCGCGCTTCCATGCCGGCAATCGCCAGATTGGCGACGCACGAGCGGGCCAGCAAATCCAGCACCTGCGGCGTCAGCTCGGTGCCTTCGCGCAGCACATGCGATTGCAGGTCGCCCTTGTCGCTATAAGTGAACGCCGCCAGCGCGCCCGGCAAGTCCATCATTTTTTGCAGATTCATTTTCGCTCCCCCGTGTTTGGCATCAAAATCAGTACAAGGCTTCTTTGGTGTCGCCACCCAGTCTGGCATACAGATTGACCAGCAGATCGTCCTGCACGTCGCCGACTTTGGCACGCATGATGGTCATGACGTCGTTGAGCAACTCGTCACGGTTTTCGATGAAGGCAAAATAATTGCCCACTGCGCAGATGGTGATTTGACTGCCGCGCACGATCCAGCCCTGCACCGGACGGCAGCCGATGTTTTCGGCAAAGGAATCGAAAATCTCGGACTGCATGTTGACCGACAGCGTGTTGGCGCGGCACAGAATCGACGCCATGCGGGCGAATTCGTCGGTGAGCGCGCCCTCGTACGAGAAACGGTCGCCACGGTAAGCATATTCGCCAGCCGCGACAACACCGGGAATGGCCATGAGTTGCTTTACGATATGCATCGAGCCCCCTCCTTGATTTTGCTTATGGTTGTGGCGCGCTGTGGCAAAGTGTCGCGCCAGACTGCAATATAGAGCCACCATGCAAGACAACGCAATAGCCCCGGTTCCCGCCCCTTTTCTGGTGCGCATCGCCGCCATGATCTACGAATCGCTGCTCGTCACGGCCGTGGTGTTCGTGGCCTCGTTCATCATCATTCCGGTGGTCGGCGAGATGCACGCGCCGTGGCAGCGGCACCTGTTTCAGGTCTATATCCTGGGCATCCTGTTCGCCTATTTCAGCGCGTTCTGGCTGCGCAGCGGCCAGACGCTGGCGATGAAAACCTG
>JAIBFE010000266.1 GCA_019459705.1 Thiobacillus sp.
ATCGGCTCCCAGCTGACCGACCTGTCGCCGCTGGCCGATGCCGCCGACCGCGTGCTGGCCCTGGTCGATGCACTGGCAGCCGACGGCATCACCCTGCATCACATCGACCTCGGCCGCGGGGTCCGCATCCGTTACCGCGACGAGACCCCGCCCGACCTCGCCGCCTACGGCCGCGTGCTGGCGGCACGCTTCGCCGGCCGCCGCGAGAAGCTGCTGCTGGAACCGGGCCGCTCGCTGGTCGGCAACGCAGGACTGCTGCTGACCCGGGTCGAGTACCTGAAGCCCGGCGAGGACAAGAATTTCGCCATCGTCGATGCGGCCATGAACGATCTGATGCGCCCCGCACTGTATGAGGCCTACCACGAGATCGTCGCCGTCAACGAAAGAAACGTGCCATCGCAACGCTACGACATCGTCGGTCCGATCTGCGAGACCGGCGATTTTCTTGGCTTTGCGCGCGATCTCGCCATCGAGGAAGGCGATCTTCTGGCCCTGCTTTCAGCCGGCGCCTACGGCATGAGCATGGCTTCGAACTACAATTCCCGCCCGCGCGCGGCTGAAATACTGGTCGACAAGAATGAAATTCATCACATCCGCGAGCGCGAACATCAAGCTGCACTGATGGCTGGAGAACGGCTTGTAGATTGACTTTCACGGGGTCGCCTCAATCGGCGATTCTTTCTATTTTTGGTATCGGTTCGATACATTTTGCTTGACCGCGACATTTTTTATCGAATTATGTTCACGGGGTGTTGACTATTCGTTGAACCCCCGGGAAAAGTAACTAGAATGAGGCTCACCAAGCGGAGCCTCGGTATCGCCCGTGTCTAGCGGGTTTCGGGCAAGTCGGTCGCCTGTCGGTACCACGCTTTGGAAGTGCAAATTCTGACTGCACGTGGCTTCAAGCTGTAGTGATAAGTGAATGTGTTCAACTTCTAAGGAGTGTTAGATGGCAACAGTGAAAAAACCCGCCGCCAAGCCGGCGGTCAAGAAGGCGGCAGCCAAACCCGCCGCCAAGCCCGTAGCCAAGAAAGCCGCCGCCAAGCCGGCAGCCAAAAAGCCGGTGGCCAAAAAGGCAGTCGCCGCCAAAAAACCGGTAGCCAAGAAAGCCGCTCCGGCCAAAAAGGCAGTCGCCGCCAAAAAACCGGTCGCTAAAAAGCCGGTAGCCAAGAAAGCCGCTCCGGCCAAAAAGGCAGTCGCCGCCAAAAAACCGGTCGCTAAAAAGCCGGTAGCCAAGAAAGCCGCTCCGGCCAAAAAG
>JAIBFE010000035.1 GCA_019459705.1 Thiobacillus sp.
GAGTGCTTGCTATGTCTGGCTCCCCGACCTGGGCTCGAACCAGGGACCTGCGGATTAACAGTCCGTCGCTCTACCGACTGAGCTATCGGGGAATGGGAAGCGCGCATTCTAGAGATGACGGGCGATCCGGTCAACCCTCAACCGTCACTTTCCACCTGCAATTCGGGGACGTGGCTGAAGGCGATGCGCATGGGCGCGGCGCCGCCGCCATGGTGGGCGCCGCCGGAATAAAGGCTGTTGGGGCCGTAGCGGTGGTTGATCTGGTCGAGCACGCTGTTGAGGGTTTCGTGCTCGTCCTCGGGGTCGAACAGGTCGCGCGTGACCTGGCTGTGTTCGACCAGGTCGGTGAGGGTGACGCCGACCTTGAGAATGGGGCCGGGGTCGGGCGGGCGGCGCTGCCATAGCTCAGCCAGCACGGGGTTGAACTTGAGCGTGTCGGCGTGCGGCGAGAAGCGGGCCTGGTCGCTCCAGTGGGCCGGTCCGGTGCCATGTGCGTGCGTATAGGTGAGATGCAGGCCGAGGCCGCCGGTGCAGTAGCCGTAGTGGCGCAGCCGCATCGCGGCCTTGTGCAGCAGGCGGTAGAGCACGGCGATGGCGGAATCGGGGTCGCGCAGCTCGGGCGCCAGCACGTGCGAATGGCCGACGCTGGCGCGCTGCGTGGGCTGCGAGGCGAGCACTTCGCCGCGCAGCTTGGCGTAGTAGCGCTCGCCCTCGATGCCGCCCCAGGCGCGGCGCAGGGTGTCCTTGCTGGCGGTGCAGAGTTGCTCGACGCTGTGGATGCCGAGCTGGCTGAGGCGCTGTTCCATGGCGCGGCCGATGCCGTTCAGGGCGCCGAGCTTGAGGCCGTACAGCCGCTGCGGCAGGTCGCCCTGGCGGATGACGACGAGGCCGTCGGGCTTCTGCATGTTGGACGCGGTCTTGGCAAGGAAGCGGTTGGGCGCGATGCCGACCGAACTGTGCAGCACTTCGCCCACCTGGTCGTAGATCGCCTGCTTGATCTGTTTGCCGAGCCGGACGGCGTTGGCTTCCTCGCGCTCGCTGCCCATCAGGTCGCAGGCCATCTCGTCGATGGAGAGCACGGCACTGACCGGCGTGCACGATTCGACCGCGGCGACGATGCGATGGTGGATCTCGACGTAGGTGGACGGCCGCGCCTGCACGAAGACGATGTCCTTGCACAGCTTGCGTGCCTGCCACACCGGGGTGCCGGTACGGACGCCGAAGCGCTTGGCGTCGATGCTGGCGGCGATGCAGCAGGTGGTGTCGGCCATCACCGGCAGCACGCCGATCGGGCGACCGCGCAGCTCGGGTCGCAGTTGTTGTTCGGCCGAGGCGAAAAAGGAATTGAGGTCGACGTAAAGCGAATGCAGGGCCATGGGGTGCTCCAGGGGAACACTGAATCGTCGTCCCGGCGCAAGTCGGGGTGACGACTGATGTTAAATATACTGTATATGTGTACAGTATATCTGATCCTCAGCCCGGGTTCGCCAGATTCATCCGCTCCAGCCGCTGGCACAGGATGTCGATGATGCGGCGCGACAGCGGGGCGGAATGGCGCATCAGTTCTTCCAGCGTTTGCGGCGGCAGCGCCAGCACGGTGATTTCGCTGTCGGCGACGACCGAGGCGGTACGTTTTTCGTTCAGCAGGTAGGCCATTTCGCCGAACAGCTGGCCTTCGCCGAGCTCGCCCAGGCGGCGGCGCCCGTTGTCGGTGTTCTTGTAGACCGCGGCGCGGCCGGCATAGAGGAAATAGGCGATCTGCGAATCGCTGCCTTCCTCGATCAGGGTATGGCCGGCGGGGTGGACCTGGCCGTATTTTTCGAGCAGGCGTCCGGTGTCGGCGA
>JAIBFE010000040.1 GCA_019459705.1 Thiobacillus sp.
CGCCGGGGATCGCCTGATCCCCGGCGGAATTCGCTTCGCGCCTGCGGGGCGCGCGTGACAGACAAACACCTACATCGAGGGTTGCATGCGTCGGTCGCCCAATACAGTGCTTCTCCACATTAACTTTCCCGGGTGCCGTCCGAAAACGAATTCACCACGCTGACTTAAGTGTGAATTCGAAAAAAATTCAACGAAGAAGGACAGGCAAAATGAAAATGGACGAAATGCTGGACGAGATGCGCGATGTCAATCTCAACTACCTGATGCTGGCGCAGAACATGATCCAGCATGACAAGGCGACCGCCATTTTCCGCCTGGGCATCAGCCAGGACGTCGCCGACCTGATCGAAGCACTGACCCCTGCGCAAATTCTCAAGCTGGCCGGCTCCGGCATGCTGGTGTCGCGCTTCCGCTTCGACGACGGCGTGGTGCTGAACATGCTGACCAGCTACACGAAGGACCGTGCCCTGGCGCAATCGCACGCCGCCATCCTGATGGCGGGCCAGTCGATGGCATTTGCCTGATCCTGCTGTTAATCGCCGCGCTACGCAGAAATCCGGAGTGTCCGAATGAGCAAGAAAAGTCTGTTGACCGAAATGCGTGACACCCAGCTGGCGATCGAACTGATCGAGCTCGGCGCCCGCCCGCAGGTGCTGGAATCCGAAACCTCGCTTTCTCGCGAGCGCTTGCTCAAGCTGTACAAGGAAGTCAAAGGCGTGTCGCCGCCCAAGGGCATGCTGCCGTTCTCGACCGACTGGTTCCTGACCTGGCTGCCCAACGTGCATTCCTCGCTGTTCATCAACATTCATCGCTACATCACCCGGAACAGCGATTGCAGCGGCATCGAAGCGGTGCTCAAAAGCTATCGTCTGTACCAGGAATACCTGCATACCAACCAGATCGAAGCCGTGTTGAGCTTCACCCGGGCCTGGACGCTGAACCGTTTCTTTGAAAGCCGCATGCTTGATACCGCCGTCTGCAGCGACTGTGGCGGCCACTTTGTGGTACATCCGGACGATCTGCATGACAAATATGTCTGTGGCCTGTGCAACATGCCCGCCCGGGCCGGCAAAACCCGAAAGGCCAAGGCTGCGGCCGGGTCGCTGCAAAGCAGCGGGGTACCCGCTGGCGTACCTCTTGCGGGTGCTGCGGACGAGATCGAGCTGACCGCTGCCGCCTGACACGTTTTTCCCGAGGCTCCGGTGATGACGCGCCTGCCGGTCAGTCTCCAGTCGCTCGTCGTCCAGTTCACCGCGCTGCTGCTGACGGCGCTGTTATTTCCCCTGCTGCCTATCCTGTTTTCGTATCAAGCCACGTTGTGGCAGCTTGCTCTTGTACAGGGAGGGCTCGCCGCGGTGCTGAGCGTTCTCTGGCGGCAACCGGCCTGGTGGCCTCCGTTGCATGTCGGCTTTCTGCCAGCCGTCCTGCTGGCGCTTCAGGTCAATCTGCCTGCCTGGGTGTATCTGGGGGCATTCCTGTTGCTGGTACTGTTTTACTGGAGCACGTTCCGCACCCGGGTGCCTTTGTATCTGTCCGACCGCAAGGCCTGGCAGGCGCTGACGTCCTTGTTGCCCGAGACCCGGACATTTCGTTTCATCGACCTCGGCAGCGGTCTGGGTGGCGTGCCGCTTTACCTGGAGCCGCGTTTTCCGCAGGGCTGTTTCTATGGAACCGAAATCGCCCCGGGACCCTGGCTCATCAGCCGGGTGCGTGCCTGGCTCAAGCGCAGCCGGGTGAATTTCATGCGCCGCGATTACGAGACGCTCAACCTGAGTGACTTCGATGTGGTGTTTGCCTTTCTTTCCCCCGCTGCCATGCCTGGTCTGTGGCAACAGGCGGCATCCCAGATGCGTAGCGGCAGCCTGCTCGTCAGCCTGTCGTTCGCAGTCAATGCACGCCAGCCGGACAGCGTGGTGAATCTGGCAGCAGGGGCGCGCCACACCCTGTATGCGTGGCGGATGTGAAGGGGCGCCGCGTGGAAATACTCATGGCGCGCCATCAAGTTTCTTTCAATCTGGTCGAATCCTTAGTCTGAGAGCCCCGCCTTTGAATACCGAAAACCGGGGCAGGGTGGAGCCGTCTCCTGCCGGCAAATCAATCAAGAGGAACAGGCGGTCGTGCTAGTCATCGTTGGATATATTGTCGTGGTGTTGAGCGTCTTCGGCGGTTTTGCGCTGGCGGGCGGACATCTGGCAGCGCTGTTTCAGCCACTGGAATTGCTGATGATCGGCGGCGGGGCGATCGGTGCATTTTTCGTTGGCAACAACAACAAGGCCATCAAGGCGACCCTGAAAGCGCTACCTACCGTGTTCAAGGGCTCGAAATATACGCGTGCGCTGTACATGGACATGCTGGCGCTGCTGTACGAGCTGCTAACCAAGATCCGCAAGGAAGGATTGATGTCGGTCGAGGCCGATGTCGATTCGCCGGAGAACAGTCCGCTGTTCACCAAATACCCGGCGATCATGGCCGATCATCATATTATCGAGTTCCTTACCGACTATCTGCGCCTGATGGTGAGCGGCAGCATGAATGCGTTCGAGATCGAAAACCTGATGGACAATGAAATCGAGACGCATCACCACGAAGGGGAAATTCCCGCACATGTCATTGCCAAGGTCGGCGATGGCCTGCCTGCATTCGGTATCGTGGCGGCAGTGATGGGCGTGGTGCATACGATGGAATCGGTCGGTCTGCCGCCGGCGGAACTCGGGATACTGATTGCGCATGCGCTCGTAGGAACCTTCCTCGGCATCCTGCTGGCCTATGGTTTTGTCGGTCCGCTCGCCAGCCTTCTGGAACAGAAACTGCACGAATCGACCAAGATGTTCCAGTGCGTCAAGGTTACCCTTCTTGCCAGCATCAACGGCTATGCACCAGCGATTGCGGTCGAGTTCGGGCGCAAGGTGTTGTTTTCGTCCGAGCGTCCTACCTTCAGCGAACTTGAAACACACGTCAAAGGCGCCAAGTCGCGCTAACCGCATTGTTGCCAGCTTCGGATAGCCTTCCATCATGAGCGAGCAAAAAGCGCCCATCATCGTCAAACGCATCAAGAAGGTGACGGGGGGGCATCATGGCGGGGCATGGAAGATCGCCTATGCCGACTTCGTGACTGCGATGATGGCGTTCTTCCTGTTGATGTGGCTGCTGGGCTCCACTGCCAAGGGCGATCTCGAAGGCATTGCCGAGTATTTCAAGACGCCGCTCAAGGTCGCCATGCAGGGGGGGTCCGGCAGTGGAGACAGTTCCAGCGTCATCAAGGGCGGCGGGGCAGACTTCACGCGCAAGTCCGGACAGGTAAAAAAAGGCGAGACCGAGGCCGAGAAAAAATCCTATAACCTGAAAGCCGCCCAGGCCGAGCTCGAGCGTATCGAGGCGGCCAATCTCAAGCAGCTGAAAAAGCGTCTTGAAATGGCGATCGACGCCAATCCGACCCTGCGGCAGTTCAAACGGCAACTGCTGATCGACATCACCAGCGAAGGCCTGCGCATCCAGATCGTCGACGAGCAGAACCGGCCCATGTTCAACCTCGCCAGTGCAGAGCTGCAGCCCTACACCAAGATCATTCTGCGCGAGATCGGCCCGGTGCTGAATGACGTGAAGAACCGCGTCAGCCTGTCCGGACACACCGACGACAAGCCCTATGCCAATGCCAGCCGTGGATACAGCAACTGGGAGCTGTCGGCCGACCGTGCCAATGCCTCGCGGCGCGAGCTGATCGCCGGCGGTATGGATGAAGCGAAGATGCTGCGTGTGGTCGGACTGGCTTCATCCGTGCCGTTCAACCAGGCCGCGCCGCATGATCCGGTCAACCGCCGCATCAGCATCATCGTGATGAACAAGCGTACCGAGGAAGCCGTCACCAAGGAAGCCGGCGGGGTCAATGTCGCCGACGAGGACGAGGCGCGCGACGAAATCGGAAAGGCCAGCGCGCCTGCGCGCTGACTCTCGCGCCGCTTGGCGTGAAATAGCAGGTCAAATCCGCCTTTATTCCCCTGATTGCCCGCACCGGGCATGACCAATAATTCAGCCTGAAGAAAGCCCGTCTCCAGCAGATGCCAGAGACGCGTACTCCCCCAACAGGTGAAATCAGGGATGGCTGAAGAAAGCGATCAGGAAAGGACAGAACCAGCCTCGCCACAGCGGCTGGAGAAAGCGCGTGAAGAGGGCCAGGTGCCGCAATCGCGCGAGCTTTCCACGTTCGTCGTTCTGATGGCGGGTGGCGCTGCCTTGTGGACGATGGCCAACGGCCTCGGCCAGACCCTGTCGCATATCGTTCACGATGGCCTGCAGTTCGAGTCCGCCATCGCGCGCGACAGCGCGCACGTCATGGCTCAGCTGTCGAACCAGTTTTTTGAAGCCGCCCTGGCGCTGACTCCTTTCCTGGGCGTGATCGTCATTGCCACGCTGGCTTCGCCGCTGCTGCTGCGAGGCTGGCTGTTCAGCACCAAGGCACTCGCCCCCAAATTCGAGCGTCTGAACCCGCTGTCGGGCATCAAGCGCATGTTTTCCAGCCAGGGGGTGATCGAACTGGTCAAGGCGCTGGCCAAGGTCGGCTTGCTGGGCGGGGTCGCCGTATGGCTGATCTGGTCCAACGTCGGCGCGATCTTTTCGCTCAGTCTGGAAGAGCCCTCGCTTGCCATCCAGCACATGGGGGACCTCATTGGCAGGGTGTTCCTGCTGATCTCGGGCGCAATGGTCTTCATCGTCGTGATCGATCTGCCATTCCAGCTCTGGAGCTTTTACAAAAAGATGCGGATGAGCAAGGAAGATCTGCGCCGCGAGGCCAAGGAATCGGAAGGCGACCCGCACCTGAAGGCGCGTATCCGTGCCCAGCAGCGCGAGGTGGCCCGTCGCCGCATGATGTCCGAGATTCCGACTGCCGATGTGGTGGTGACCAACCCGACCCATTACGCTGTCGCGCTCAAATACAGCGAAGGCAAGATGGGCGCGCCGCGTGTGGTGGCCAAGGGTGCCGACGCCGTTGCCGCGCGTATCCGCGAACTGGCTGCCGAACACAAGGTGCCGCTGCTGGAGGCACCGCCACTGGCGCGTGCACTGTTCCGCCATACCGAACTCGGCGACGAAATCCCGGCCACGCTCTATGCAGCGGTGGCCGAAGTGCTGGCCTACGTGTTCCAGCTGCGCCATTTCCAGCAGGTGGGGGGCGCGTATCCTGACGCGCCGACCGCCTTGCCGGTTCCGCCCGAACTTGATCCGCTGCAGGCAGCATGAACGGAACTCTGAGCCTCTCCAACCTGTTCAACGGCACCAACGCCCGCGCGATGGCCGCGCCGATCTTCATCGTCCTCATCCTGGCGATGCTGGTGCTGCCGCTGCCGCCGTTCGCGCTGGACATGCTGTTCACTTTCAACATCGCGCTCTCCATCATGGTGCTGCTGGTGAGCCTGTCGACCAAGAAAGCGCTCGATTTCGCCGCCTTCCCCACGGTGCTGCTGCTGTCCACCCTGCTGCGGCTGTCGCTCAACGTCGCCTCCACCCGCGTGGTGCTGATGGAAGGCCACACCGGGCCGGATGCGGCGGGCAAGGTGATCGAGGCGTTCGGCCACTTCCTGGTCGGCGGCGATTACACGGTGGGCATCATCGTGTTCGTCATCCTGGTGGTGATCAACTTCATCGTCATCACCAAGGGCGCCGGCCGTATCGCCGAGGTCAGCGCGCGTTTCACCCTCGATGCGATGCCGGGCAAGCAGATGGCGATCGATGCCGACCTCAACGCCGGCCTCATCGACGAAAATGAGGCGCGCCGCCGGCGCGCCGAAATCTCGCAGGAAGCCGACTTTTACGGCTCGATGGATGGTGCCTCGAAATTCGTGCGTGGCGACGCCATCGCCGGCATCCTGATTCTGCTGATCAACATCATCGGCGGCCTGCTGGTCGGCCTGATGCAGCACGACCTGACGCTGGCCGATGCTGCGCGAAACTACACGCTGCTGGCGATCGGCGACGGCCTGGTGGCGCAGATTCCGGCACTGGTCATTTCGATTGCCGCCGGCATCATCGTCAGCCGCGTCAGCACCGAGGAAGACATCGCCGGGCAGATGCTGTCCAACGTGTTCAACAAGACGCAGGCGCTTTACATCACCGCTGCAATTCTCGGCCTCATGGGCATGATTCCCGGGATGCCGAACTTTGCCTTCCTGCTGCTGGCGGGCGGCATGGTCTGGCTGGCCTGGAAGAACGGCAAGCGGCAACAGGCAGCCGCGGCCGCGCCGGATGTGCAGGCCGCACCGGTCGCCCAGGTCGAAAGCCAGGAAGCCAGCTGGGAAGACGTTGCGCCCATCGACACCCTCGGACTGGAAGTCGGCTACCGCCTGATCCCGCTGGTGGACAGCGCCGCAGACGGCGAACTGGTCCGCCGCATCAAGGGCATCCGCAAGAAGTTCGCGCGCGAAATCGGCTTCCTGCCGCCCGCCGTGCATATCCGCGACAACCTGGAAATCAATCCGAACAGCTACCGCATCACCCTGAAGGGCGTGGAAATCGGCAGCGGCGAAGTGCGGACCGGGCTGTTCCTCGCCATCGATCCGGGCAACATCACCGCCAGCCTGCCGGGGGTGACCACGCGCGATCCCGCATTCGGCCTGCCGGCCGTGTGG
>JAIBFE010000044.1 GCA_019459705.1 Thiobacillus sp.
TCTGGAAATTGGTCGGGCAGGAACCGGAGCAGACGCCGCATTGCATGCACATCTTCACCCAGTCGCCCATCTCGACCTGTTCTTCGATTTCCTTCAGGAAGTTGTTGCGGTATTTCTCCGCCAGTGCGGTGTTTGCGCTCATGTCGTTTACTTGCCTGCTGAATGATGCATCGTCAAAAATGTCCGATGCATGATTAGAAGCCTTTGAACGGGCTGGGGCCAACGGCGACCAGCTCGGCGGCATACTTGTTGATCATCTCGGGCACCCGCTCGATGTCGGTGATGGCGACTTCGAGATCGCGCACGCGCTCCTTCTCCAGGTTCAGCGTCTTCAGTGTGTCGTCGATCTTCGACAGGCGGACGCGGCCCAGTTCGGAACCCTTGACGAAGTGGCACTGGTATTCGTCGCCCGACTTGCAGCCCATCATCATCACGCCATCGTAACCGGCGTTCAGCGCGTCGGTGATCCAGATGGTGTTGACCGAGCCCAGGCAGCGGATCGGAATGATGCGCACGAAGGCCGAGTACTCGTTGCGGCTCATCCCTGCCATGTCGAGCGCCGGGTAGGCGTCGTTTTCGCACGCCAGGATCAGGATGCGCGGCTTCTCGGAGAACTCGTCCGGAATGTCGACCGCCTTGATCTGCGCGCCGACGGTGTTGACCGAGTAGTTCTCGAACGAGATCACGCGCACCGGGCAGGCGCCCATGCAGGTGCCGCAGCGGCGACAACGCGATTCGTTGAACACAGGGAAGCGCTTCTCGTCCTCGTCGATGGCGCCGAACGGGCATTCGACCGTGCAGCGCTTGCACTGGGTACAGCCTTCCAGACGCACTTTCGGGAACGACAGGTCGCCCGAGCGCGGATGCGCGGCGCGACCAAGCTCGGCGTTTTCCAGCGCCTGGATCGCCTTCAGCGCAGCACCGGTGGCGTCTTCGCGCGCCTGCGCGTTATCCATCGGACGGCGCACGGGGCCGGCGGTGTAGATGCCGGTGCGGCGGGTCTCATACGGGAAGCAGATGAAGTGCGAGTCGGTGAAACCCT
>JAIBFE010000089.1 GCA_019459705.1 Thiobacillus sp.
GCCACTGCAGGATTCGGTGAATGCTGGAAGTCCGTTATATTAGCAGGTTGCGAATTACCCTCGCCGCCTTAATCGATGGCCGTCAAACAATGGAATTCATCCGCATCCGTGGCTCCCGCACCCACAACCTGAAGAACGTCAACCTCGACCTGCCGCGCAACAAGCTGGTGGTGATCACCGGGCTGTCGGGCTCGGGCAAGTCCTCGCTCGCGTTCGACACCCTCTACGCCGAGGGCCAGCGCCGCTACGTCGAGTCGCTGTCGGCCTATGCGCGGCAGTTCCTGCAACTGATGGAAAAGCCCGACGTCGACCTGATCGAGGGCTTGAGCCCGGCGATCTCGATCGAGCAGAAGGCGACCAGCCACAACCCGCGCTCGACCGTCGGCACCGTCACCGAAATCCATGACTACCTGCGCCTGCTGTACGCTCGCGTCGGCGATCCGCAGTGCCCGGAGCACGGCATCACGCTGGCGGCGCAGACGGTGTCGCAGATGGTTGACGCGGTGCTGGCGCTGCCGGAGGACACCAAGCTGATGGTGCTGGCGCCGCTGGTGGTGGGGCGCAAGGGCGAAAACCTCGAACTCTTCGCCGAACTGCGCGCGCAGGGCTTCGTGCGGGTGCGGGTGGACGGCAAGGTGCACGAGATCGACGCCGTACCCAAGCTCGACAAGAACAAGAAACACACCATCGAGGTCGTGGTCGACCGTTTGAAGGTGCGGGCCGACGCCAAGCAGCGCCTGGCCGAAAGTTTCGAGACGGCGCTGCGCCATGCAGACGGCCGCGCGCTGGCGGTGGAGATGGATTCCGGCAAGGAGCATCTTTTCTCCGCCAAGTTCGCCTGCCCGGTTTGCAGTTACGCGCTGCCCGAGCTGGAGCCGCGCCTGTTCTCGTTCAACAACCCGATGGGCGCCTGCAACACCTGCGACGGCCTCGGCCAGATCACCTTCTTCGACCCGGCGCGCGTGGTCGCCTTCCCGCATCTGTCGCTGGCCAGCGGGGCAATCAAGGGCTGGGACAAGCGCAACCAGTTCTTCTACATGATGCTGCAAAGCCTGGCGATGCATTACGGCTTCGACCTCGACACGCCGTTCGAATCGCTGCCCGATCGCATCCGCGACGTGATCCTCAACGGTTCCGGCAAGGAAGCGATCGCCTTCCAGGTGCTGGCGCCACGCGGCGGCTTTTCCACCAAGAGCTATCCGTTCGAAGGCGTGCTCGCCAACATGGAGCGCCGCTACCACGAGTCAGACTCGATGGCGGTACGCGAGGAACTCGCCAAGTATCAGAACAACAAGCCCTGCCCGGCCTGCCACGGCACGCGGCTGCGCGAGGAAGCACGCCACGTGATGGTCGGCGGCGTGCCGATCTACCGGGTCAGCGCAATGCCGCTGAAAGAGGCGCTGGCCTTCTTCGAGACGCTGACACTCGATGGCCACCGCGCGCAGATCGCCGACAAGATCGTCAAGGAAATCGTCGCCCGCGTCGGCTTCCTCAACAACGTCGGACTCGACTACCTGTCGCTCGACCGCTCCGCCGACACGCTGTCCGGCGGCGAGTCGCAGCGCATCCGTCTGGCGTCGCAGATCGGCTCCGGGCTGACCGGCGTGATGTACGTGCTCGACGAGCCGTCGATCGGCCTGCACCAGCGTGACAACGATCGTCTGCTCGCCACGCTGAAGCATCTGCGCGACATCGGCAACTCGGTGCTGGTGGTCGAGCACGATGAGGACGCGATCCGCGCCGCCGACTACGTGGTCGACATGGGCCCCGGCGCGGGGGTGCATGGCGGCGAAGTCGTGGCGGAAGGCACGCCGGAAGCGATCCGCATGTCTGAAGCTTCGCTCACCGGGCAATACCTGTCCGGCCGTCTCCGCATCGCCATTCCGAAAAAACGCCGCCAGCCCGATCCCGAGCGGCAGCTGGTGGTGACCGAGGCCAGCGGCAACAACCTGAAGAACGTGACGCTCAATCTGCCTGTCGGGCTGTTCGTCTGCGTCACCGGCGTGTCGGGTTCGGGCAAGTCGACCCTGATCAACGACACGCTCTACACCGCCGTCGCGCGCCATCTGTACGGCTCGTCGGCCGAGCCGGCACCCCACGGCGAGATCCACGGCCTGGAATTTTTCGACAAGGTGATCAACGTCGACCAGTCGCCGATCGGTCGCACCCCACGTTCCAACCCGGCCACCTACACGGGACTGTTCACCCCCATCCGCGAGCTGTTCGCCGGGGTGCCGGAAGCGCGCACGCGCGGCTACGGGCCCGGTCGATTCAGTTTCAACGTCAAGGGTGGGCGCTGCGAAGCCTGTCAGGGCGACGGCGTGATCAAGGTCGAGATGCACTTCCTGCCCGACATCTACGTGCCCTGCGACGTCTGCCACGGCGCGCGCTACAACCGCGAGACGCTGGAAGTACAGTACAAGGGCAAGACCATTCGCGACGTGCTGGAAATGACGATCGAGCAGGCGCACGAATTCTTCGCCGCGGTGCCGGTGGTCAAGAGGAAACTGCAGACCCTGCTCGACGTCGGCCTCGGCTACATCCGCCTCGGCCAGTCCGCCACCACGCTGTCCGGCGGCGAGGCGCAGCGGGTCAAGCTCGCGCTTGAACTATCGAAGCGCGATACCGGACGCACCCTGTACATCCTCGACGAACCGACCACCGGTCTGCATTTCGCCGACATCGACCTGTTGCTGAAGGTGCTGCAGCGCCTGTCCGACGCCGGCAACAGCGTGGTCGTCATCGAACACAATCTGGATGTGATCAAGACTGCCGACTGGCTGATCGACCTTGGCCCTGAAGGGGGCGCCGGCGGCGGACAGATCCTTGCCGAGGGCACGCCGGAGGCGGTGGCCGACAACGCGGCGAGCCATACCGGGCAATACCTGCAACCGGTGCTGGCGCGACACTGATGGCCGAGCCGGTTCGCCTCTCCAAGCTGATGTCCGAGCGCGGGCTGTGCTCGCGCCGCGAGGCCGACAGCTACATCGAAAAAGGACTCGTGTTCGTCGACGGCAAGCGGGTTTCGGAACTCGGCACCAAGGTCGATCCCGACTGCGCGATCCGCCTGGATGCCGCAGCGAACGCGCGCCAGGCCGAGCGCGGGACGATCGTGGTGCACAAGCCCGTCGGCTACGTATCAGCCCAGGCGGAGCCGGGCTATCAGCCGGCCGTGGCCCTGATCCGCCCCGAGACACTGTGGCAGGACGGACGCGCCGCGCGGGCGTTCCATCCGACGCATCTCAAGGGCCTGGCACCCGCCGGCCGGCTCGACATCGATTCGACCGGCCTGCTGGTGCTGACGCAGGACGGCCGCATCGCGAAGCAGCTGATCGGCGACGAGTCCGAGGTCGAGAAGGAATACCTGGTGCGGGTCGAAGGGGCACTCGACGAGCGTGGGCTCGTCCTGCTCAACCATGGCCTGTCGCTCGACGGCCGCAAACTGCGCCCGGCCCGGGTCGCCTGGCAGAACGCCGACCAGTTGCGCTTCATCCTGAAGGAAGGCCGCAAGCGCCAGATTCGCCGCATGTGCGAACTGGTGGGCCTGAAGGTGGTCGGGCTGAAGCGCGTGCGAATCGGCCGCGTTCGGCTGGGCGACCTGCCACCGGGACAATGGCGTTATCTGCGCTCTGACGAGCATTTTTGAGCAAAAAACCCTGAATAAGCTTGTCCCAGCAGCGTTTTGGCGTTATTAATAACAAGGATGCGGGTTGCCAGACCCGCATTTCCTTTTACTTTCAATCCACTCCAGGGAGATCCCTATGCAATCCAAACTTCTCGTCGCACTGTTCGCCGCTCTTGCCCTGACCGCATGCCAGAAGACTGAAGAGGCTGCCGCCCCCGCCATGGAACAAGCCCAGGAAGCCGCGGGTACCGCGGCTGAAGCAACCAAGGATGCTGCCGAGGCTGCGGCTGAAGCAACCAAGGATGCTGCCGAGGCCGCAGCTGATGCAACCAAGGATGCTGCCTCCACTGCGGCCGAAGCAACCCAGGATGCGGCTGCCGAGGCAGCTCAGGCTACGGCCGACGCCGCGCAGGACGTGGCCGACAAGGCCAAGGAAGCCGCCCAATAATCATCCCGCGGCACGCAGCGCAAACGGCCAGGCTCGCCTGGCCGTTTTTTATGGGTTTCTACGAGTCCGCTGTTGGCTCCGGGGCCGGTTGCGCGGGACGGAACACGCGCCGCATCCAGCTGATCAGGTCGTCAACAAAAGTGTAGACGACCGGGATGACCAGCAGGCTGAGGAAGGTTGACGTGATCAACCCGCCAATGACGACGATGGCCATCGGCGCACGGAAGCTCGGATCAGTGCCCAGGCCGATGGCGATCGGCAGCATGCCTGCCCCCATCGCCACGGTGGTCATCACAATCGGCCTGGCCCGTTTGCGGCAGGCATCCAGCAGGGCGTCCCATCGGCTCAGGCCATGGTCGCGACGCGCCAGGATGACATAGTCAATCAGCAGGATCGAGTTCTTGGTGGCAATGCCCATCAGCATCACCAGCCCGATCATCGACGGCATCGACAGCGCAGTGCGGGTGATGAACAGCGCCAGAAACGCACCCGGAACCGACAGCACCAGCGCGGTCAGAATGGTGGCGGGTTGAACGAAGCCCTTGAACAGCATCACCAGCACGATATAAATGCACAGCACCCCGGTCAGCATCGCCAGGCCGAAACTCGCGAACAGTTCGTTCATCGCTTCGGCGTCGCCTATGGTGGTCTGGGTCACACCGGGCGGCAGGTTCTGAATGCTGGGCAGCGCCATGGCCTGGCTTTCCACCCACCCCAGCGGCTGCTGGTTCAGCTCGATCTCGAAGTTGATGTTGCGCTGCCGGTCGTAGCGATCGATCTCGGCGGGGCCGCTGTCGATGCCGAGCGAGGCGACGTTGCCGATCATCACCGGGCCGTGCTTGCCAGGGACGGTCATGCGCTCCAGCAGCGCCATGTCCTGGCGCGCGCCGGGCGGCAGCTTGACGACGATGGGCACCTGCCGCTGGGACAGATTGAGCTTGGCCAGCCCCTGGTCGTAGTCGCCCGCCGTGGCGATGCGCATCGTGTCGGCAATCGATGCCGACGTCACGCCAAGGGCCGCGGCTTTCTCGAAATCAGGTCGCACGACGAGTTCCGGGCGGACCAGGCTGGCGGTCGTGGTGACGTTGCCAATGCCCGGGAGGGTGCGCAGTTCGCGTTCGACCTTGAGTGCATGCTCGGCCAATGCCTGGCCGTTTTCGCTTGCCAGCACCAGCACGTACTTCTCGTTCGAACCGCCGAATCCCACATTGACACGTGCGCCGGGGAGCGCCGTCAGCGCCTCGCGCAATTCGCGCTCAACGGTCTGCTTGGTGATCCCGCCCCGCTGCGAACGCGGCGTCATGTTGATCGTCAGGGTCGCCTTGCGCACTTCGGCTGCCCCGCGCGGCATGAACGGATCCGAACCTGCCGCACCGCCGCCCACTGCCGTATAGACCATTTTTACGTGCGGATGCTTTTGCACGATTTCGCGCGCCTGTTCGGCAACAGCCAGCGTGTCCCTGAAGGTGCTGCCCGGCGGCAGGGACAAGTACACCTGGGTCTGCGACAGGTCATCCGGGGGGATGAACCCGGTCGGCAGAAACGGCACCAGAGCAAAGGAACCGAAAAAGAATCCTGCCGCCGCAATGAGGGTGATCGCGCGGTGCTTCAGGCACCATGCTGCCCACCGCAGGTAGACCCCCATCCAGAGAGGCTCGGCATGTTCCTTCCTCGGCGGCTTCAGAAAATAGGCCGCCATCATGGGGGTGAGCAGGCGTGCCACGACCAGCGAGAAGAACACGGCAATCGCCGCGCTCCAGCCGAATTGCACGAAGAATTTGCCGGGCACGCCGCTCATGAATGCAGTGGGCAAAAACACCGCGATCAGGGTGAAGGTGGTGGCGATCACCGCCATGCCGATCTCCTCGGCCGCTTCCATCGCCGCCAGATAGGGCGTTTTTCCCATGCGCAGATGGCGGATGATGTTCTCGATCTCGACGATGGCATCGTCCACCAGAACGCCGACGACCAGCGACAGGGAAAGCAGCGTCACCACATTGAGCGTAAAACCCATCAGGTGCATCACCGCAAAGGCCGGAATCATCGACAGCGGCAGGGCAGTGGCGGAAACCAGGGTGGCGCGCCAGTCGCGCAGAAAGAACCACACCACGATGACCGCCAGGATGGCCCCCTCGATCAGCAAGGACATCGAGCCGTCGAAATTCTCCTGCACCGGATCGACAAAATTGAAGGCCTCAGTGATGGTGATGTCGGGGTGGGCAGCTTTGAGTCTGGCCAGTTCGGCGCGCACACCATCGGCCACTTCGACTTCGCCCGCGCCGCGGCTGCGCACGATTTCGAAACCCACCACGGGCTTGCCGTTGAGCAGCGCTGCCGACCGTTGTTCAGCGACGGTATCGGTGACGCTGGCCACCTGGTCGAGCCGCACGCGCCGGCCATCGGAAAGCACGATGTCCATGCGCGCCAGTTCGTCGGCCGACTCGACCGTGGCAATGGTGCGCACCGACTGCTCGGCCCCGCCCACATCGGCGCGCCCGCCGGAAGCCTCCTGCTGGATCTGCCGCAACTGGCGCGAAATATCGGCTGCAGTGGCGTTCAGCGCCAGCAGGCGGGCCGGATCGAGTTCAACCCGTACTTCACGGCTGACGCCGCCGACGCGCGACACCGCCCCCACCCCGCGCACGCTGAGCATGCGTTTGGTGACGGCATTGTCGACAAACCAGGACAGCGCTTCGTCATCCATGCGGCTGGATGCGACGGTATAGGTGAGGATCGGCGATCCGGCCAGATTGGCTTTCGAAATCGCGGGGTCGCGCAGGTCGCCGGGCAGGTCGGCACGGATGCGCGACACCGCATCGCGCACATCGTCCACCGCCTCCTGCGTCGGCTTTTCCAGACGGAATTCAATGGTGACAGTGGCAGTGCCGTCCTGCACCTTGGTATAGATGTGCTTGATGCCTTGCAGCGTGGCGACCGCATTCTCGATCTTGCGCGCCACTTCGGTTTCCATCTGTGCGGGCGCCGCGCCCGGCAACGTGGCGGTTACCGTCACCGTCGGCAAATCGATGTCTGGAAACTGCTGGATCTTCATGGCCTTGAATGCCATCAGACCTGCCAGCGTCAGCATGATGAACAGCAGAACAGCCGGAATCGGGTTCTTGATGGACCAGGACGAGACGTTCATGGCTGGGTGTCCGCTCAGGGTTTGCCGCTTGCTGTCACCGGCGCGGCCACCACCCGCACCCGATCGCCGTCAGCGAGGAAACCGGCGCCGCTCGCCACCACGCGCGCATCCGCTGCGATGCCACTGACAATCTCGATCTGATCGCCCATCCGCTGCCCCACGGCGACTTTGGTCTGCGTAACCGTGTTCCGGTCATCCAGCCGGAATACATAGGAGAAGCCGTCGCGCAGCAGCACGGCGGACTGCGGCAGGCTCATGGCGCGCTCACGTCCCAGTTCGAATTCGCCGCGGGCGAAGCTGCCCGCGCGCAGGGTATTGCCGGTCTCGGCAATCGGCAGATCGACATACACCAAGCCGTTGAGGGTCTGCGGGTCCACCGTGGGCGCGACCATGCGCACACGGCCCTGGACGCGTGCGCCGTCCGGCGCGGTCAGCATCGCCTTGACGCCGGGTTTCAGCCTGCCCAGATCGGCTGCGCTCACTTCGGCGCGCCACTCGAGGCGGCCGCCACGAATCAGTCGGAACAGTTCCTGTCCGGGTTGCGCCATCGAGCCGACCGTGGCGGTGCGCGCAGAAATCACCCCGTCATCGGGTGCGCGCACGGCGGTTTGTGCCAGACGCAGCTGCTCTGCCTGCAGTCTGGCGCGCGCGGCGTTGAGGCGGGCAAGCGCGGTCTTCTCGGCCGTCAGGTACTGGTTGATCTGCTGCGCGCTCATGAACCCGGTGGCCTGGTACTGGCGTGCGCGGTCGCCGTTGGCCCGGGCTTCGGCCAGCATCGCCTCCACTTCGGCAACCGTCGCCCTGGACTCCGACAATGCGGCTTCCACGCTGTCCCTGGAGATGCGTGCCAGCACCTGGCCTTTCTGCACCCGGTCGCCCACATTGACCTGCACCTCGGTCAGCCGGAGATCGCTGATTTCGGCGCTGATCACCACTTCCTGCCAGGCGGCGATGTTGCCATTGGCCGGCAGCACCCGCAGCCACTCGACAGACTGCGGCGTGACGGCCATCACGCTCAGCGCAGGCTTGGCCGACGCTGTGATCCTGGTATCGCTGGCACCGTTCGAGGTCTTCCGCTCCCCGCCATCCTTCGAATCTTGAGTCATCATCCAAACAACGACTGCCCCAATCACAAGGACAGACGCCAGAGCCAGGCGTTTGATTCCAGGAGAAAGACGGGGGGCGGATACGGTCATCGTTAAGCCTTGATGTTTGTTCTTGCGACACGGCAGGATGACCCGCCAGACTGCGCCAATCGCGCTGTGCCCACCTGTTACGGGCCAACGGGGACTTTATTTCCGCCGCAAGTGTATATGCAAACACAGAGGCCCGCAGCGCTGGCCACCGGCTCAAGTCTCGGGCAACTACAATTCAACAATCCGTTTTCCGGTTACTCGAGATGAATCTACGCACGCTGCAGCGGAAAGGTCATAGCGCACCAACAGAGCGCCCTCCAGCGTATCCGTTAGAACTCCTGCTGGAATCCTTCCGTGCCGCGGTGGCCGCAGCCGACCCCGCAATCATCCTGCCGCCGCACCTGCCTGCGCCGCCGCGCGGCCGCACCCTGGTCGTCGGCGGCGGCAAGGCAGCGGCCAGCATGGCCGCCGCGGTCGAAGCCCACTGGCCGGATGCTGCGCCCCTGTCCGGACTGGTGGTCACCCGCTATCAGCACGGCCTGCCCACCCGACACATCGAGGTCGTCGAGGCCAGCCATCCGCTGCCCGACGGGCGCGGCGAGGAAGCCGCCTTGCGCATGCTTGAGATGGCGGGCCAGCTGGGTCCGGACGATCTGCTGCTGGCCCTGATTTCGGGCGGCGGCTCCAGCCTGCTTGCCGCTCCGGTCGAAGGGGTGAGCCTCAAGGAACTGCGCCAGGTGACCAAGGCCCTGCTCGGCGCAGGCGCCACCATCCACGACATCAACACCGTGCGCAAGCACCTCACCCGCCTGTCGGGCGGTCGCCTGGCGCAGGCCGCGCTCTCCGGCAGGCCAGGCGCGCGGGGACTGGCGCTAATCATTTCCGATGTTGTCGGCGACGATCCAACACATATCGCGTCCGGCCCCTGCGCACCCGATCCGACCACCTGCGCCGATGCGCTCGAGCGACTGCAGCACTTCCGGATCGCCTTGCCGGCGGGCGTCAAGGATCACCTTGAAGCCTGTACCGCCGGGCGTGTTGACGACAGTCCCAAACCGGGTGGCGCCTGCTTCGCCCACATGGAAAACCGCGTCATCGCCAGTGCATATGGCAGCCTACAGGCCGCGGCCCGGCATTTCGAGCAGCGCGGTATTCCCGCCATAATGCTCTCGGACAGCGTCAGCGGCGATGCTCAAGTCGCTGCCAGGGAACAGGCTGCACTGGTGCGTGCGCTTGCGAAGCAACAACCGCTCGCCCTGATTTCAGGGGGCGAGACCACCGTCACCCTGCGCCCACAACATGGTCGCGGCGGTCGCAATACGGAATTTCTGCTGACGCTGGCCCTTGAACTGGCAGACACGCCCGCGTGGGCGATTGCGTGCGACACCGACGGCATCGACGGCAGCGAAGACAACGCGGGGGCCGTGATCAGCCCCGACACGCTGGCGCGCGCGCAGGTAAAAGGACTGGACGCTGCCGCTTATCTCGCGGATCACGACAGCCACGGATTTTTTGCTGCGCTGGGCGACCTCGTCGTCAGCGGCCCTACCCGCACCAACGTCAACGATTACCGGGCGCTGCTGGTCGGTCTGGATTGAGCGCGCTCAGTTGAGCCGCTGCACCTGCACCGGATCGCCCACTTTCAGGCCAAAGGTTTCCGCCGCACTGCCACGGTTGACCGCGAGTTCCAGCAACCCCACGCTGTTGATGAACCAGAACCCCTCGCCCTTGCCGACGAAGCCGAAGCTTTCACTGTGTTTGAACTGTTCACCCGCGGCACTGACGCGCGTGTCTTGCGATACCCCGCGCACGCCGGTCCAGGCGTTGCCGTAATGGTCGATGTAGATCACCCGTGCAAGGTCGCCTGCATCGAATTCAACATTCAGCCTGTCTGCGGGGCTCAGCTTGACGGCAGGAAATTCACCGCGCGCAATGTCAGCCGCGATCAGGGCAAACAGATCACGCCCGTGAAAGGTGGCCGACAGACCCTCGGGTTGCCAGGTTATGCGCCACAGCCGGGTGTCGGGATGGCGCGCTGCTACAACCGACAGCAAGCCGTTGTCCGGCCCGACGAACCAGCGACCACCGGCCATCGCTACCACGGCGTCCCGCGGCGTGCCTACACCGGGGTCGACCACCGCCAGAAACACGCTCCCGGGCGGGAAGCCGGGAGCGAACGCCGCCAGCAGATGCGCCCCCGCATGCGGATTGAAGTCCGGCACTTCATGCAGCAGATCCACCACCTGCTGGGAAGGTGCGTGCTCGGCGAGGCGCGCCTTGACCTGCCCCACATAGGGGTCACGCACGCCGAAATCGGTAAAGAGGACGATCACGGACTTTCCCTGGCTTGAAGGTATGGTCGACTATGCCTGACAAGCCCAGCTAGCGGCAAGCTCAGACACGCTTCCCTGCAGGTTCCGACATAACCACCGCCCGGAAGCAGGCATGTAAAAAGCCGGGGTGCAACCGGCTTTTTTTATTGCGCACGGAACACCGGCGGTTTTTTTGGCGTCTT
>JAIBFE010000101.1 GCA_019459705.1 Thiobacillus sp.
CTGACACGAATGACCCTGTAGTGAACTGGACCGAAGCCGACGCGCCCTGCTCGGCCCGCTGGCGCTCGGAGAGCGGCGCGCCGGCGCCCAGGCGCGTGATGGTCGCCGACGATCGCATCACCGCGGATGCGGCCTATCGCCTGGCCAGCGAGGGCACCGCGCTGCTGTGGCGCGGCGACTTCCAGAATGCGCGCCAATTGCAGCAGGCCATGGCGCGCCGCATCGACCGCAAGCCGCGCAAGGCCGCCTCGTCGCCGCTCGAAGCCTTCAATTTCCATCGCCAGGCGCAGTCCCAGCGCGCCCGCACGCTGGGGATGCTGCTGCTGCCGCTGGAGGCGGATTTCGGCATCCCCCTGCGCCGCGCGCCGAACGTGAAAGAAGCCTGTGCCGAAGCCTATGGCGAGGGCGGGGTGCCTTCGGTCGTCTCGCTGCGCGAACTGCTTGGCGTGATCGGCGCCCACGAATGGCGCAAGAAAGGCGTGGACATCCCCGCGCTCGGCGACCGCATCCACCCGCACTACGGCGTGTTTTCGCCGGTGCGCGGCGAGTACGTGCAACTGGTGGCCGAAGCGTCGCTGCCGACCTCGAAGCTCGCCTTCGACATCGGCACCGGCACCGGCGTGCTGGCGGCGCTGCTGGCCAAGCGAGGCGTCAAGCATGTCGTCGCCACCGACCAGGACCCGCGCGCGCTCGCGTGTGCGCGGCAGAACGTCGCCCGGCTTGGGCTGAAAGGGCGGGTGGAGGTCGTCGAGGCCGATCTGTTCCCCGAGGGGCGCGCGCCCCTCATCGTCTGCAACCCGCCCTGGCTGCCCGCGCGCGCCAACTCGCCGCTCGAACACGCGATTTACGATCCGGAAAGCCGCATGCTGCTGGGCTTCTTGAACGGGCTGGCGGCACATCTGGAGCCTGGCGGCGAAGGCTGGCTGATCCTGTCGGATCTGGCCGAACACCTGGGCCTGCGCTCGCGCGAGATGCTGCTCGCCGCGTTCGATGCAGCCGGATTGGACGTCGTCGGGCGGCTGGACACCAAGCCCACGCATCCCCGCGCCGCCGATGTCACCGATCCGCTGCATGCCGTGCGCGCGGCCGAGGTCACCTCGCTCTGGCGCCTCGCGGCACGCTGAGCATCAGGCGTCATTTCCGGCGAATGCCGGAATCCAGCGCCTCAGGAAGACCCCGCGCAAGCGGGGCAGCCGGGTCGTCCCGG
>JAIBFE010000104.1 GCA_019459705.1 Thiobacillus sp.
CGAGGTTTCGTAGTGCTGCATGCCGGCCTCGCCGAGGCGCGCCTCGATCGCCAGCTGCATGTCGGCAGCCAGGTCGTCATCCGGCAGGTTGGGCGGCGCGCTGTGGCCGAACGGCGTATTGGGTTCCAGCGTCAGGTGGTAGGCCGACAGGTGCGGCGGCCGGAATGTCAGCGCGGTGTCGATATCCGCCATCGCCTCGGCCAGCGTTTGCCCCGGCAGGGCGAACATCAGGTCGAGGTTGAAGGTGTCGAAATGGGTGGCGGCGAGCTCGGCGGCGCAGCGCGCTTCGCGGTCGTCATGGATGCGCCCGAGGGCCTGCAGATGGCGCGGGTTGAAGCTCTGGATACCGAGCGACACCCGGGTCACCCCCGCCTCGCGGAAGCCGGCGAATTTTGCAGCCTCCACCGTGCCGGGGTTGGCTTCCAAAGTGATCTCGGCGCCCGGGATCAGTTGGGTGAGTGTGCGCACGCCGGTCAGGATGCGGTCGATGCCCTCCGCCGAAAACAGGCTGGGCGTGCCGCCGCCGAAAAACACGGTATGGATCCTGCGTCCCCAGATGTCGGGCAGCGCGCGTTCCAGATCGAGCAGCAGCGCGTCGATGTAGGTCGCTTCGGGAATGCCCTGCGCCGCGTGCGAATTGAAGTCGCAATACGGGCACTTCTTCACGCACCACGGCAGATGGATGTAGAGCGACAGCGGCGGCGAAACTTTCAGGCCGCCGTTGTGGAAATGGACGACGGATTCAGCCAAGCCGCTTCAGCTTGTCGGCCAGTTCGCGCAGCGCCTGGCCGCGGTGCGAGACGGCATTTTTCTCGTCCTCGCCGAGTTCGGCGCCGGTCTTGCCGAATTCAGGGACGAGGAAATACGGGTCGTAGCCGAAGCCGTTCTCGCCGCGCGGGGTGTCGATGATTTCGCCGAACCAGCGTCCTTCGGCGATCAGCGGCTCGGGGTCGTCAGCGTAGCGCACCAGCACCATCACGCAGTAATAGTGCGCACGGCGGTTGGCCTGCCCCTGCAGGGCGGCGATGAGCTTGTCGTTGTTGCGCGCATCGGACTTGGGCTCGCCGGCATAGCGGGCGGAGTACACGCCAGGCGCGCCGTTGAGCGCCTCGACGCAGATGCCGGAGTCGTCGGCCAGCGCCGGCAGGCCGGTGTGCGCGCTGGCGTGGCGCGCCTTGGCGAGGCAGTTCTCGACGAAGGTGACGTGCGGCTCCGGGCATTCGGGCACGCCGAAATCGGACTGCGGCGCGGCGACGATGGCGAGCGGTTCGAGAATGCGTGCGATTTCGCGCAGCTTGCCGGCGTTGCCGGAGGCGATGACGAGTTTTTCCATGGATTTCCCTTTGATGTTCATCCGCGAAGGTCGCGAAAAAAACCTGATTTCAACTTCGCGTTTCTTCGCGTCCTTATATGCCCTTCGGGTATTCGCGGATCAATTCGCTTTCAATGCTGCCAGCTGCGCTGCGGTGATCTTCGCGATGCCGGCGGTGGCCAGGTCAAGCAGTGCTTCGAGGGTGGCGCGGGAAAACGGCGTGCCTTCGGCGGTACCCTGCACTTCGACAATGCCGCCGCTGCCGGTCATCACCACGTTCATGTCGGTGTCGCAGTCGGAATCCTCGATGTAATCGAGGTCGAGCACCGGCTGGCCCTGATAGACGCCGACCGAGACGGCGGCGATGCTGTCGGTGATCGGGGTTTCGGCAAGCTTGCCGTCTTTCAGCAAACCGGCGATGGCGTCCGCCACCGCAACGTAGGCGCCGCAGATGCTGGCGCAGCGGGTGCCGCCGTCGGCCTGCAGCACGTCACAGTCGATGTGCAGGGTGCGCTCGCCGAGCTTCTTCAGGTCAACCACCGCACGCAGGCTGCGCCCGATCAGACGCTGGATTTCCTGGGTGCGGCCGCTCTGCTTGCCGCGCGCGGCTTCGCGGTCGCTGCGGGTGTGGGTGGAGCGCGGCAGCATGCCGTATTCGGCGGTGACCCAGCCTTCGCCGCTGCCTTTTTTGTGCGGCGGCAGTTTGTCGAGCACGCTGGCGGTGCACAGCACGCGGGTGTCGCCCATGGCGACAAGCACGGAGCCTTCGGCGTGCTTGGTGAACTGGCGGGTGAACGACAAGGTGCGCAGCGCGTCGGGTGCGCGTCCACTGGGACGGGAAATGGCAGACATGGCGACAATCGGAGAAGGGAAAGCGCGATTTTACCGCGCCAAGCTTGCCGGGCGCGGTTTACCGCGCCGGCCTCGTCACCGTGGCGACGTCTATTTGGCGGAAATTTTATGGATGGCCTGCTGGATTTCCGCGATGGCACGCTCGATCTCGTCGTCCGACACCGCCGGGGCACCGGCCACGGAGCGCATCGAGTTGATCTGCGTGGTGACGCCGCCGTCCGGCAGCGCCAGGGTGGAAATGGAATCCTTGCTCGGCATGCGCGCCTCGCCCCAGGTCATGGCGATCAGGCTGAGGTTGTCGCCGTGTTCGCCGCCGCGGAACTCGGCGTGATCCATCAGGTGCCGCACCGCATCTTCCAGCGTATAGGCGTGCAACAGGGCGGACACTTCGGGGATGCTGATCATGCCCCAGATGCCGTCGGTGCACAGCAGCATGGTATCGGCATCGTGTAGCGGGATCGGCGGGCTGCATTCCACCTGCGGGGCGACATAGCCGCCCAGACAGTTGGACACCTTGTTGCGCTCCGGGTGGTGGCCGGCTTCTTCCTCGCTGATGATGCCGTTGCGCACCAGCTGGGCGACGGCAGTGTGGTCTTCGGTACGCGCGAGCAGGCTGCCGTCGCTGAACAGGTAGAGCCGGGAATCGCCCACATGCGCCCAATAGGCGGTGTTGTCCTGCACCACCGCTGCGACCACCGTGGTGTGGGGGATTTCCAGCAGATCCTGCTCGACCGCGTAATCGTTGATCGCGTAGTGCGCACGCGTGGTGGCATCGGACAGAAAAGCCATGGGGTCGGACAGGCGCGGCTTGGCCATTTTCTGGAACTGGTCGGTCAGCGTCTGGACCGCGATCTGCGCAGCGATTTCGCCGTGCATGTGACCGCCCATGCCGTCCGCCACCACCATCAGCAGCGCTTCGCGGCTGTAGGAATAGGCTACCCGATCCTGGTTGTTTTTACGCCCGCCCTGGCGGGATGCCTGATAGATGGTGAATTTCATTTAAACCTGGAGGCCTCAGTTGGATACGCCTGATGGCAGGCCCAGGCAGGGGGGTGCCACGAAGCGAGGAGGCAGCAGGCTCATGCCTGCAACGACGAGCGACAAAGGCAGGCGCCCGCCTGGGCCTGTCAGCGGGCGCTGCGCCAAGACCGCCCGAAGGGTGAGCGTCTGGCGGCGTACCCCTTGCGGGTGTGTAGCGGAATTACCCGGCTGATGAGCGTGATCGAAAGCAGAAAAAAAAATATCCATGCGGCATTCCGTAGGGTCGCGAGCGGTCAACTGAAGTTTTCAGGTTCCATACTTTAAAACAATTCCTTGCTTAGCGAGCGCTTGATACTGGTCAAAAGTGAGGCGCGCGGCGGCGCCATCGCCGTGCGATCCATCAGGACCTTTTGCAGGCTGAACACGCTTTGCGGGCGCTCCATGTAGTTGAGCCTGAGGCACTGGTCGATGGTTTCCAGCAGCTGGTCGGAGTAGGCGCCCCGCCAGTTCACCGTCGCCGGCACCAGTTTGTCGTTGAGCAGGCGCGCATCCGCCGCCTGCGGCGGCTAGCCCGCCAGGCAGGCGTACAGGCTGGCGCCAACGCTGTAGACATCGGTCCACGGCCCCAGCCGTTCGCGGTTGTGATACTGCTCGGGCGCGGCGAAGCCGGGCGTGTACATCGGCTGAAGCTTGCTTTCTTCCTGGGTGAGCGTCTGCCGCGCCGCACCGAAGTCGATCAGCACCGGCGAACCGTCCAGCCGGATATACAGGTTCGATGGCTTGATATCGAGATGCAGCAACTTGTGCGTATGCACCTCGCGCAGGCCATTCAGCAACTGCGCGAACACACGGCGGATGAAGCTTTCGCGGATGGTGCCGCGGTTGGCCTGGATATGCTGCTGCAGGGTCTTGCCGCGCTCGAAGCGCATCACCATGTAGACGGTGTCGTTGGCGCGGAAAAAATTGGTCACCCGGATGACGTTGGGATGGTCGATGCGCGCGAGCGCCCGGCCTTCCTCGAAAAAGCACTTCATGCCATGGCGGAAGATGTTGTTGTTTTCGGTCGAATTGGCCTGCACGATGACCGAGCCTTCGGTACGCAGCACCAGCGCGCCCGGCAGGTATTCCTTGATC
>JAIBFE010000116.1 GCA_019459705.1 Thiobacillus sp.
GTCCATGGCCGTACATGTCCTTGACGTACTGGATCACGCGGTCGCGTCCGTCCTGGCAGAAATCGACGTCGAAGTCGGGCATCGACACCCGCTCGGGGTTGAGGAAGCGCTCGAACAGCAGGTCGTAGGCCAGCGGGTCAAGGTCAGTGATGCTGAGGCAGTAGGCGACCAGCGAACCCGCGCCGGAGCCGCGCCCCGGCCCCACCGGCACGCCGTTGTTCTTGGCCCAGTTGATGAAGTCCGACACGATCAGAAAGTAGCCAGGGAAACCCATCTGGATGATCGTCCCGAGTTCGAATTCCAGCCGCTCGACATATTCCGGCATCTTGGCGGCACGCACCGCCTCATCCGGGTAGAGGTGGGCCATGCGTTCCTGCAAGCCTTCATGCGAACGCTGCCGCATGTAGTCGTCGAGACTCATGCCGTCGGGCGTCGGGAAGTCGGGCAGCTTGCTCTTGCCGAGTTCCAGCGTGAGATTGCAGCGCTTGGCGATTTCCACGCTGTTCTGCAGAGCCTCCGGCAGGTCGGCGAACAGCTCCGCCATCTCGTCCGGCGTCTTGAAATACTGCTCGGCGGTGAACGGCCGTGGACGGCGCGGGTCGCCCAGCATCATGCCCTCGGCGATGCACACGCGCGCCTCGTGCGCCTTGAAGTCGTCCGGCGCGATGAACTGGATCGGATGGGTGGCGACCGCCGGCAGGTTCAGTGCGGCGCCCACATCGAGTACGCCGTCGATCAGGCGTTCGGCATGCGGCTGGCCGAAGCGCTGCAGCTCCAGGTAGTAGCGTCCCGGAAACAGCGCGGCCCAGGCTTCGGCGGCGGCGCGTGCGGCGTCGGGTTTGTCGTCGAGAATCGCCTGCGCGACGTTGCCGGCGTCGCCGCCCGACAGCGCCAGCAGGCCGTCGGTGCCGTCACGCAGCCAGGCGGGATCGATCTCGGCGCGGCCGCGATAAAGATTCTCCTGATAGGCGCGGGTAAGCAGTTCGCACAGGCGGCGATAGCCTTCACGGTGCTGCACCAGCAGCAGCAGGCGCGAGGGTCGATTCCTGTCGGTGGCGTTGGACACCCACACGTCGCAGCCGAAGATCGGCTTGATACCGGCGCCGCGCGCCGCACGGTAGAACTTCACCCAGCCGAAAGTGTTCGACAGATCGGAGAGCCCGAGTGCCGGCATCGCGACGCCTTTCGCGCGCTTGATTGCATCGTCCACCCGCACCAGGCCATCGGCGATGGAATACTCGGTGTGCAGGCGGAGATGGATGAAACGCGGATCGGTCATGGCGGCGGAACAAATAAAGCAGACCGTCATTTTACCGCTGCGGATG
>JAIBFE010000168.1 GCA_019459705.1 Thiobacillus sp.
CCCCCCCCCCCCCCCCCCCCCCCCCTCTTTTCAATTCTGCAGTCTGGTTTTCAGCAGATCATTGACCTGCGCCGGGTTGGCCTTGCCGCGGCTGGCTTTCATCACCTGGCCGACCAGGGCGTTGAAGGCCTTGTCCTTGCCGGAACGGAATTCCTCGACCGATTTCGGGTTGGCGGCCAGGACGTCGTCGATGATCTTTTCCAGTTCGCCGGAATCGGACATCTGCTTCAGGCCGCGCGCCTCGATGATGGCATCGACTTCGCCGGCGCCTTCCCACAGTCCCTCGAACACCTGTTTGGCGAGCTTGCCGGACAGGGTGCCGTCCTGGATGCGCGCGATCAGCGTGCCGAGCTGGGCGGCGGAGACCGGACTCGCCGCGATGTCGAGCTCGGCCCTGTTGAGCGCGGCCGACAGTTCGCCCATCACCCAGTTGGCGGCGAGTTTGCCCTGGCCGCAGGCTTTGGCCGCGGCTTCGAAGTAGTCGGCGAGCGCGCGCGACCCGGTTAAAACAGCCGCGTCATAGGCCGACACGCCATAGTCGTTCTGGAAGCGCGCCTGCATCGCGGCGGGCAGCTCGGGCAGCGCGGCGCGCACCGCCTCGATCCAGGCCTCGTCGAGCTTCACCGGCAGCAGGTCGGGGTCGGGGAAGTAGCGGTAGTCGTGCGCGTCTTCCTTGCTGCGCATCATGCGCGTCTCGCCGATGTCGGGGTCGAACAGCACGGTGGCCTGTTCGATGCGGCCGCCGTCTTCCAGCGTCTCGATCTGCCAGCGCACTTCGTAGTCGATCGCCTGCTGCAGGAAGCGGAAGGAGTTGAGGTTCTTGATTTCGCGGCGGGTGCCGAATTCGGCCTGTCCGACCGGGCGCACCGAGACGTTGGCGTCGACGCGGAAGCTGCCTTCCTGCATGTTGCCGTCGCAGATGCCGATCCAGGTCACCAGCGTGTGCAGCGCGCGGGCATAGGCGACGGCCTCGGCGCTGGAGCGCATCTCGGGTTCGGAGACGATCTCCAAGAGCGGCGTGCCTGCGCGGTTGAGGTCGATCCCGGTCATGCCGTGGAAGTCTTCGTGCAGCGACTTGCCGGCGTCCTCTTCCATGTGGGCGCGGGTGAGGTTGATGGTTCTTTCCGTATCGCCAACCACGATTTTCAGCGCACCGCCCTCGACGATAGGCTTGGCCAGCTGGCTGATCTGGTAGCCCTTGGGGAGGTCGGGGTAGAAGTAATTCTTGCGGTCGAACACGTTGACGCGGTTGAGATTCGCCCCGATCGCGAGACCGAACTTGATCGCGCATTCCACCGCGCCGCGGTTCAGCACCGGCAGCACGCCGGGCAGCGCGATGTCGACCGCGCTCGCCTGCGTGTTGGGCGCAGCGCCGAAAGCGGTGCTGCTGCCCGAGAAAATCTTGGATTTCGTGGCGAGCTGGGTGTGGACTTCCAGCCCGATGACGGTCTCCCACTTCATTTCAAACCCTCCGGTTGGCGGCTGTGCCAGTCGGTGGCGCGCTGGTACTGATGGGCGACGTTGAGCATCTTCGCTTCGCTGAAATAATTTCCGACGAGCTGCAGGCCGATCGGCAGGCCCTTGGCATCGAAGCCGCACGGCAGCGACATGCCGGGCAGGCCGGCGAGGTTGGCGGGAATGGTGTAGAGGTCGTTGAGATACATCTCGACCGGGTCGTCTGACTTTTCCCCAAGCTTGAACGCGGTGCCGGGGGCGGTGGGGCCGAGGATGACGTCGCAGGTCTTGAAGGCTTCGGCGAAATCGTCGGCGATCAGGCGGCGGATTTTCTGCGCCTGCAGGTAATAGGCGTCGTAGTAGCCGTGGGAGAGCACATAGGCGCCGATCATGATGCGGCGCTTCACCTCGGCGCCGAATCCCTGCGCGCGGGTCTTGCAGTACATGTCATCGAGGTTGGCGTAGTCCGGTGCGCGGTAGCCGTAGCGCACACCGTCGAAGCGCGACAGGTTGGACGAAGCCTCGGCGGGCGCCAGCACGTAGTAGACCGGGATCGCGAGTTTCGAGTTGGCGAGCGAGATTTCGACCGTGGTGGCGCCGAGTTTCTTCAACTCGGCCACGGCAGTTTCCACCGCGGTGGCGACGTCGTTGCTCAGTCCTTCGGCGAAAAACTCCCTGGGAAGCCCGACGCGCAGGCCGGCGAGGGGCTGATTCAGGTCGCGTGCGTAATCCTCTTTCTCGCGTTCCAGACTGGTCGAGTCCCTGGAATCGAAGCCGGTCATCACGTTCAGCAGCAGCGCGCAGTCCTCGGCCGAGAGCGCCATCGGCCCCGCCTGGTCGAGGCTGGAGGCGAACGCGATCATGCCGTAGCGCGACACCAGTCCGTAGGTGGGCTTCAAGCCGGTGATGCCGCACAGTGCGGCGGGCTGGCGGATCGACCCGCCGGTGTCGGTGCCGGTGGCGGCGGGCGCCATCCGTGCGGCGACGCATGCCGCGGCGCCACCGGACGAGCCGCCGGGCACGTAGGCGATATTCCAGGGGTTTTTCACTGCGCCAAAGTAACTGGTCTCGTTGGAAGACCCCATGGCGAATTCGTCCATGTTGGTCTTGCCCAGACTCGGCATGCCGGCGGCCTTGAAGCGCTGGATCACGTGCGCGTCGTAGGGGGCGACGAAGTTGTGCAGCATCTTCGAGCCGCAGGTGGTGAGCCAGCCGTCGGTGCAGAAGATGTCCTTGTGGGCGATCGGCACCCCGGTCAGCGGGCCGGCCTGGCCGGCGGCGATCAGCGTGTCAGCAGCGGCGGCCTCGAGCAGGGTTTTTTCGGGATCGACGGTGATGAACGCGTTGATCGACGGATTCAGCGAGGCGATGCGGTCGAGATAGGTCTGCGCCAGCTCGCGGCTGGAAATCTGCTTGCCGGCCAGCTGCGCGGCAAGTGCGGAAAGGGAGCGTTCTGGCATGGCTTACTCGATGACTTTGGGCACGAGATACAGGCCGTTCTCGACCGCCGGGGCCACAGCCTGGAAGGCGGCATGGCGGTCGGTTTCGGTCACGGCGTCGTCGCGCAGGCGCTGATAGACCTCCTGCGCATGGGCCATCGGCGCGATGCCGGCCGTATCCACCGCCTGCATGGTGGCGATGAGGTCGAAAATGCTGTTGAGCTGGGCCTGGGTGGCCTGCGCCTCGGCATCGCTGGTTTCTATGCGCGCAAGGCGGGCGATGCGCTTGACGTCGTCCGGACTGAGGGACATGGAAGCACCTGAATACTTACGGGAACGAAGCCCGTTAGGGTATCATAGCCCCCTTGTTTTTTCTGCCCTTTCGCCCGCTCGGCGCGGGTGTTGCCGCCACCATGTTCAAGTTCTTCACCAGCTATTTTTCCACCGATCTTGCAATCGACCTCG
>JAIBFE010000176.1 GCA_019459705.1 Thiobacillus sp.
AAGAACGCCTCGATTCACCTGCTGTCCGGCGGCGAAAAAACGCTCACCGCGCTGTCGCTGGTGTTCGCCATGTTCAAGCTCAACCCGGCGCCGTTCTGTCTGCTCGACGAAGTCGACGCGCCGCTCGACGACGCCAACACCGAGCGCTACTGCAACCTGGTCAAGGCGATGTCCGACCACACCCAGTTCCTCTTCATCACCCACAACCGCGTCACCATGGAAATGGCGCAGCACCTGGCCGGCGTCACCATGCAGGAACAGGGCGTGTCGCGCATCGTCGCGGTGGACGTGGGAGAGGCGGTGGGGATGGTGGAAGCCGCTTAAATTCGCGTTGCCCCTAGCCGATAGCTGCGGCTATCGGCGAAAATGGCGCTTTTGGCGCTTCCTTACACTCCCATGCTTGATATCCAGTTGCTGCGCAAAGACGCAGCCCTCGTCGCAGAGCGCCTGGCCGCGCGCGGTTTTGTGTTCAATACGGCGTACTTCGAAGAGCTTGAAGGCGCTCGCAAAGTATTCCAGACCCGCACCCAGGACGCGCAAAGCCGCCGCAACACGCTGTCCAAACAGATCGGCATGATGAAGGGGAAGGGCGAGGACACCACGGCGGTGATGGCCGAGGTGGCGGGACTGGGCGATGAGCAGAAACAGCTCGAAACGCGCTTGTCCGAGTTGCAGGCCGAGCTCAACGATTTCCTGATGGGGGTACCGAATCTGCCGCACGAATCGGTGGCGGTGGGCAAGGACGAAACCGCCAATGTGGAAGTGAGCCGCTGGGGCACGCCGAAGACGTTCGATTTCCCGGTGCGCGACCATGTCGACCTCGGCGAGGGGCTGGGCCAGCTCGACTTCGCCGCCGCGGTGAAGATCACCGGCAGCCGCTTTTCCGTGATGAAGGGGGGGCTTGCGCGGCTGCACCGCGCGCTCGCCCAGTTCATGCTCGACGTGCACACCACGGAACACGGTTATACGGAAGTCTATGTGCCGTACCTGGTGAACGCCGATTCGATGCGCGGCACCGGGCAGTTGCCGAAGTTCGAGGAAGACCTGTTCCACGTGCCCCGCACGGATTCGGACAAGCTGTATCTCATCCCCACCGCCGAAGTGCCGGTGACCAACCTGCTGCGCGACGAGATCGTCGCCGCCGAAGCGCTGCCGCTGAAGTTCGTCGCCCACACGCCGTGCTTCCGCTCGGAAGCCGGCTCCTACGGCCGCGACACCCGCGGCATGATCCGCCAGCACCAGTTCGACAAGGTGGAACTGGTGCAGATGGTGAAGCCGGAGGATTCCTACGCCGCGCTGGAAAGCCTCACGGCCAACGCCGAGACAATCCTGCAGAAACTGGGCCTGCCGTATCGGAAGATGGCCCTGTGCAGCGGCGACATGGGCTTTTCGTCGGCCAAGACCTACGACCTCGAAGTGTGGCTGCCCGCGCAGAACACCTACCGCGAGATTTCATCGTGCTCGAATTTCGAGGCCTTCCAGGCACGCCGCATGCAGGCGCGTTTCAAGGTGGGGCAGGACAAGCCGGAGCTGCTGCATACGCTGAACGGGTCGGGCCTGGCGGTGGGACGCACGCTGGTGGCGATCCTGGAAAACTACCAGAACGCCGACGGCAGCGTGAGCGTACCGGAGGCGCTGCGCCCGTGGATGGGTGGCGCGGAAAAACTCACGCCTGCCTGAACCGGGTCAGCCAGGCGCAGCCGGCGCGTCCTCGCTGCTTCCCAGGTTGAACAGCGGGTTGTACTCAGGTTCGAGCCGCAACAGGATGTCGTAGTAGTTGCGGATGTTCTCGGCAAAATGCAGGGCCTCGCCGCCGCGCGCGTAGCCGTATTTCATTACCTTGGAATAGGTGCCGCGGCCCAGATAGGGCAGCGCTTCCTTGACGTCCGCCCAGTTGTCCGGATTGCCACCGCGCGCCTGCGCGATGCGGCGCGCATCTTCCATGTGGCCCTGTCCCTGGTTGTAGGCGGCCAGCGCCAGCCAGGTGCGGTCTGGCTCGGGAATGCGGGCGGGCAAGGCGTCTTTCATCATGGCCAGATAACGTGCGCCGCCCAGGATGCTCTGGCGCGCATCGAGGCGGTCCCTGACCCCCATGCGGTCGGCGGTCTCTCCGGTCAGCATCATCAGCCCGCGCACCCCGGTCGGTGAGGTGGCCAGGGAATTCCACTGCGATTCCTGGTAGCCGATCGCGGCCAGCAGCCGCCAGTCGATCCCGGTGAGCGTCTGCGCTTCATGAAAGTGCTGGCGTAGTCCGGGCAGGCGCTGCGGACGGCGTTGCAGGATGCCAAGGATGTCGCTGCTGTCCAGTCGCCTGACGTGGCCGAAATAGCGCTCGTAGATACGCTTGATGGTGCCGTCCTTGCGGGATTGCTCGACAAAGCGCGCCAGCGCATTGCGCAGCGCCTGCGAACTTCGGGTGGGCAGCGCCCACACGATTTTTTGCGTGTCGCCGATGTCGAACGCCACGGCCAGCTCCGGGTAGACACTGCGCATGGGGTCGAAATCCATGCCGTTGATGACCACCGCATCGTATTTGCCGGCCTGCAGTTGCGCCAGCAGTTCCTCCGGCCAGACATTTTCCAGCGCTGACCACGAGAGACCGGGGTGCTTGCGCTTCAGACGCATCAGGATCGGGGTGTGGCCGGAACCGATGATCAATGCCAGCCTCTTGCCTGGCAGATCCGCCATGCTGCGCGGCCGCCTGTCGCTGGTGCGATACACGATATGCACCGGTGTCTCGAACAGCACCGGGCCGGCAATCAGGTGGCGGTCCTTGACCACGGCACGCGGCAGGGCCGCAGCGGCCATATGAATGCGATGGCTGTCGAGCAGGTCGAACAGCGCTTCAGGGTTGTTTTTTTCGGTCCAGTCGAGCGACCAGTTCTGCGACGTGCTGAAAGCCTGGATCAGATCGTGCTCGAAACCGGCGGGCTCGCCATTGGCGGCGATATAGTAGGAGGCCGGGCTGTTGCGCGTCCCTACCCACAACGCGCCGCTCGTTTCCGGAGGCGGTACAGGGCGGCTGCAGGCAGCCAGTGCCAGCGTCAAAGCCAGCACAGCCAGTCTCCCGATCAATCCCATTCTTTTTATGGTGGGCATGATCACAGTCTGACCCAGCGCGAAATTTTCGTCCAGCAAACTGTTCGACTCGGGTACAATACGCGCCGCCGGAGAGGTGGCAGAGTGGTCGAATGTACCTGACTCGAAATCAGGCGTAGGTGCAAGCCTACCGTGGGTTCGAATCCCACCCTCTCCGCCATCCACCCCCTGACCCCCCGATTCTACGGGAATCCAGGCAGGACAAGGGCTGTATAAAACCAAGCGTTACACCGAACTGTTCCACAGACATCGGAGAGTAACCTTATGGCCCACCCCAACATCGAAATCCGCGGAAGCGTCTACTGGTACCGCCGCCGGATCCCTGTCGACCTCATTTCTGCATATGACGGCAGCCGCGAGATCCGCCAAAGCCTCAAGACAAAGAGTCCCAAGGAAGCCGAGCGCCTTGCCCGCCTGAAGTCCGTCGAGCTAGATCACCAATTCGACCGGAAGCGCAGCCTGCTTGCCGCTGGATTGGCGCCCGGATTCGAGTTCGTTGACACTGAGCTCACCGACGAGCAGATCCGGCGCCTTTGTCTGCTATGGCAGCGATCCGTCCTCGAGACCGACGACCAGAACCGTATAGGCGGGTTTCTTGAAACCGACTACGACGACCTTCGGGTGCACCTTGATGAAGTCGAGCCGGCGCTCAGGCAAGCCCTTGCGCGTGGCCAGATCGACGTGGTTGCGCCGGCGCTACATGCGTTCCTATGGATGAGCCGCGTGCGGGTAGACGAGAAGTCACCTGCCTACCGTCAGCTCCAGTTCCAGTTCCTCCAGGCCATCATCCAGACGGTGGAAACGCAGAAGCGCCGTCTCGTCGGGGAGGTCATCCAGACAGAAGCTGTGGCGCCGATCAGCGCGGTCTATTTGCCACCTACGGCACAGCCAGGTGCGGGCATCTTCAGCAGTACTGACCTCTACGAACTCTGGGATAAGGCTGGTGAGGAGCGTGGGCCGGGGACGACTTCGTCATTCAAGACTGCGGCCAGCCAGTTCGGGACTTTCATGGCGGGTGTCTCGATGGCCGCGGTCACCCGCAAGGACGTGATGGCGTTCCGCGACAAGTTACGAAATGATGGGTACAAGCCCAAGACTATCGAGACCAAGCTGGCTCTGCTGCGTGCCATGTTCCAGGTTGCGGTCGATGCGGAGGTCATCGAAAGCAACCCTGCGTCGAGGATCAAGGTGGTAAAGCCGAAGGTCGAGCCTGTGGTTAGGCTTCCCTATGGGACCAAAGAACTTCTGCTGATTTTTACCGACCCGATCTACAGCGGGAAGGTACCGAAAGCGGCGCGTGGCGATGCGGGGGCGTGGCTGCCGGCGCTCGGGTTGTATACCGGCGCGAGGCTGGAGGAACTGGCGCAACTCCTCGTTGAGGACGTTGTAGAGGATCCAGTGCACGGCTGGTACCTCAACATCATCGACTTAGTGGGTGAGGGCGGCAGGGCGTGCGGAGATACGAAACGAGTCAAGACGCCCGGATCGCGCCGTCGGATCCCAGTGCATCCCGAGTTGCAAAAGGCGGGGTTCCTGCGGTTCGTGGCCCGCTGCAGGGATGAGGGGCGCAGCCGGCTATTCCCTCTCCTTAAACAGGACAGAAAGAAGAATTACTCCGGTAGCTGGTCGAAATGGTGGGGGCGCTACAGCCGCAGCAAGATCGGCATTAAGTCTGAGCTGATGGTCTACCACTCGTTCAGGCACAACTTCAAGCACGCTTGCCGCGAGGCAGGCATCGAGGAAGAGGTCCATGATGCATTGACGGGACACCGCGGCGGTGGGGTCGGACGAAGCTACGGAGCCAGAGAGTTCCCCCTGGGCCAGCTCGTCAAAGCTATCAAGCGGATCCGGTTCCCGGGGGTATCCCTGCCCGTGATCGAGCCAGTACCTAAATAACTCCCCTAGATAGACCTGAAAACCCATCCGAATAGGAGCTTGTTATGACCACGAATTTTAGCCGTGAGGCCGCAGCTGACCGCCTCGACAACTTGACGTTCGGCGATACGCGCTTGCTTTGCCGGGCTGGAACCGCCGGCCGGGAAGGAAATGAGGAACAAGTCTTCGAGAACTACGAGGATTTCGAACGTTACTGCGCAGCTGACGGCAATGACCCCGATATGGTCGATGTAGAGCAGCTGCGCAACTACCTTTGCAGCATGGTGATGCGTAGCACCCCGGATGTTTCGGAAAGAGTGCTCTCGCGTTTTCTCGAACCGCGCGAAGTGGCCGCCGTTATCGCTGCGGGCCGTCGCCCAGATGGGAGCTGAGCGATAGCCGGTATCACCGCGGCAAAGCGCTGCAGACCAATCAGATTTTCAAGCGAGTCTCGGTGCGATATGGCTTCTGATGGCACCAGTTGGCGCTGTCCAGTAGCAGTGGAGGGCGGCTATTAAAACCAAATAAAAACAATATGTTATAGATAAGTGTCACTATCGTGGCATTTGAGATGCCATGTTGTTCATTCAGACTTCAGTGTGAATACGTGGGTTCGTGGAGGGTGCAGTGATGCGGCACGCGATCCACCAGAACATCAACGGAGGTTCTCATGTTCAACCTGCAGACAGACTCATTCTTTGACTTTTCGCTAGCTCGCTGTATTCGCTCGTCGCCCGGTCAGAACCGGCTTGCCACGCTAGGAAACCGCGAAGCGTGCCCCATTCTTCATCCGGTTCGGAATGATGACGATCTGGATGCCGCTCTGTTCGCTATCTGCGAGAGCGCTACCGATGTTGAGGTTGCGCGTGGGCACGGCACCTATGCGGATGCCCTCGATATGTTCGGGCGTTACGGCCCAGGGCATTACCTGTTCTTCGGGGGCCGCAGTCCCGCCGCAGCGGTCGCTCACGTGTGTGCGTGAACCTGTGAGCGGCGGCGGTGTTTCGCCCCACGTCATGCCCGAGTTTTGCCGCCTTATTGGCGCGCGTCCGCTGCCCCGCATCCACCTGCTGTCCGATCTCCATCTGGAAACAGGCCCCTACGCCATCCCGGCCGACCTGGATTACGACGTCCTGGTTGCAGCTGGAGACATCGGTCCCGTCGAGCAAGCCGTCAGTTGGCTCGCATCGCGCGGCAAGCCGGTCGTTTATGTCCTCGGCAACCACGAGTTCTGGGGTGGGGAATATGCCGATGTGCTTCCTGCGGCCCGCGCCGCTGCCAAAGGAACCCGGGTCCACATTCTCGAAAAAAGCGCCGTCGTCATTCAGGGCGTCCGGTTTTTAGGAACGACGCTGTGGACCGACTACGGATCCTGGGATCCCAGTCTCGTCCAGGAGGCCATCTGGCGGATGCGGGACTACACCCGGATTAGCGCCCGCCAGTGGTACGACGTGAAGGCGAACCTAACCTGGTTCAGACGCCACTGCCTGGGTGTCGGGATGAATCGCCAGGCAATCGAGGAGGTGATCTCGGAGAGGACATTCCATCCGGCGATCGCATACCAGGCGCACCAGCGATCGCTGGCCTGGCTCACGCGGGCGTTGCGGCGCCCGCACGATGGCCCGACGGTCGTTGTGACTCACCACGCTCCCACATTCGACAGCCTGCGGGCATTTGGCGTTCAAGAGAGCTCGCTGCGGCCGGAAAACTGGGGACACCGGGACGATTCCCTGATTCGGGTTGCGGGCTACGCGTCCCGTCTGGACAGGCTCCTACAGGGATATTCGGACGTCATCGACCTATGGGCGCACGGCCACCTGCACAGCGGCATCGACGTGCTGACGCCCGGCGTGCGGGTAGTCTGCAATCCGCGGGGATACATGGAAAAACCGCGCGAGAAGAAGGGCACAGCAGCATTTACTTTAGGGCATCGCGTCACACAGGGGGATATCGAGCGTAGCCAGGCGCTGGTCCGAGAACAGCCGTATCGCGGCGACGCCCCTGACTTCGACAGCGCCCTCGTGATCGACCTGGAGCAAGGCTATGAACGGCCCATCCGCCGTGAAATCGACGGCCCTCTGGATGCGTTACGCAAAATCAGGCAGGACACGGCTGAACTGGTGAGCCGGCTGCGTCGGACGCGAGGCCCAAACCGGCAGTACCTGATCCGCTGCCTGGATCACGACTTGGGGGAGTTCAACCACACCCTGGACGCGTGTCTCGCCAGGATCAAGCCGTCGCTGCAGAGGTACCGATGGGACCGGCTCGATGATCCAGTCCGGCTCTGGAGTCCGTTTCAGGATGACCTCGATGACCCCGCGGGGTTCTATTCGAGATCGCTTGAACGCATGAAAGCCTGGGAGGCCTGGCTTGAGGCTCTTCCTACCCTTGCGCAAGCACACGTGATCGATTGGGCGCGAATCGGCTGGGCCATTCTGGTCATGCTGGCTGAGGCCGGCATAGAAGGACGGATCGAAAAACTGCCAGCAACTGCCTTGCGGAGAGTGGATGCCTTGGAACATCGCATCGTGGTGGCGCTTAACGAGGAGGGTCGGGACGAGTGGTCCGTGAAACTTGAGCGGGCGTTTGGCGGCGGCGTACCGAGGAAACACATCATTTCGGTGTGGGGCCTTTCTGACGTCTCGGATGACGAGGATGCAAGCCTAGTGACGCAGACTGATCTGGAGCGGGTTCTTCGACAATTCGCCCCCTTCCCATCCTGTGGCGTGAGAACCGGAGGCAACTGAGTCGTGAGTTTTAGCGGTGAACCCTGGGAGGGACTGGGCCGAAGTTTCAGATAAGAACTTGGCGACCTATGCGTCGCCAAGTCGGACGCGTACTATCGGCAAAAAAGAGTGGGGACGGCCGCCCCCCACAGGACAAAGGGAGAGAATAAAAAGCATGTCTGCCATTCTTGTTGACGCCCACGTGCGCAACGCAAATGCACCTGCCGCACACATTTCCGATCTGATGCGGCAACGGATCCAGAGCTATCTCAGCGCAAGGTCTGATCCTAGCCTCTACCAAAGCGTACGCAACATGTCGCAGTTCGTTTCTGACGACTACGGCAATCGCTTCCTCATCGAGCTAATTCAGAACGCACACGATGCTCACGACCCGTCTAGCGTAGATGGCGAGATTGCTGTCGTCCTTGATCCGTCAGAAGGTGAACACGGCTGTTTGTACGTTGCCAACCGCGGCAATGGCTTTGTCGGCGCCAATCTAATGGCGATCACTAATATTGCGCTCAGCAGTAAGCCCGTTAACGCCGGCATTGGCAATAAAGGGCTTGGCTTCCGAAGCGTTCTACAGGTATGCACTTGGCCGGAAATCTACTCGGTTGACGGTTTTGGGGGGCGCGGTGAGTTCGACGGCTATTGCTTTCGCTTTGCTACAGTTGATGACTTAGCTGCGGAGTTGGGTCCTGAGTCGGCAGATTTGGCCCAGGAGATGGAGCAGAACCTGCCTTGCTGGCATGTCCCGGTGCCGGCAAAACCAGGGTTCAGCGTTGCCCGTTTCGCCAGTGATGGCTTTGCCACGGTGGTTCGTCTGCCATTGAAGTCAGACGACGCGCTACACGCAGTACGCACGGAACTCAATTCGCTGCTCGGGCTGAAAACGCCGTTGCAGCTGTTCCTGAGCCGTGTTGGACGCATCTCGATAGATCCCGGGTCTGGCCAGCATATCTATCTGGAGCGCACGGTATCGCAAGCCTCTATCCTTCATCCGCCCGGTTTTACAGTGGAATCTCCGATCACAGTCGAAAGGCTGCGCCTCGGCACTGAGGAGTATGCGGTTGCGCACTGGGACATCGATGAGAAGATATTCCAGGCTGCGCTGCAAGCGAGCCTTGAGAAAGGCGAAGTGCCCGAGAGCTGGAAGCACTGGGAGGGCGCAGCCCGAGTTAGCGTTGCCGTTCCGCTGGGAACACCCTTGGACAAAGGCAGGCTGTACTGCTTCCTGCCACTGGGCGAAGAAGGCGGGGCGCCGTTTGCGGGCTACATCAACGCAAACTTCTACACAAAGATGGATCGCCGTACCGTTGACGCCTCGATTCGCCTCAACGAGATGTTTATGCGCATGGCGGCTTGGGTCAGCTGCCAGCTGATTGGCTTTCTTGTTAAGGAGGCCTGGTCTGGAGCGCCAAGCGCCGTCGTAAGCTTGTTGTGCTGGGATAGCGCGTACCACGATCAGCTGAAGCATGGGATGGGAGATAGCGGCCAAGGCATCCTGCTGCGCGAGTTCCTGCCGGTGCGTGGAACTGATGAAACCATAGCCTGGGCGTCGCCAAAGGAGGCCTACGGCTGGGTTGCACCTCCGGGTGCCTGCCTTTCGCCTAAGAGGGTATGCGAAGTTGGTGGCGGGCGCCTCCTGCTGGATTCGTTGACCCCGAACCAGCGCGCGGCCCTGGATCGGCTGTATCTTTGCCTAAGGGGTTCGGACTTTAAACCGCCTGCACGCCTGATCGCCGACTGGGTTGAAAAAATTGCAGGCAAGTTGCATGAGGAAAGTGCCGAGCCCGCACGCTGGGCCGTGTTCTACGACGAGGTGGCTGAGGCGCTTGCTGCCCAGCCCGCCGTCCTGTTCGGTAAACGATTTCTGTTGAGCGTAAGCGGCGACCTCATTAGCAGTGAGTTGCCGACCACTACAAGCCCGGGCCGTGGACGCCGGGCCGCTGACGTGTATTTCGCTCCGGTGATGTCCGTAGACGCGGATATCGATGATGACGATAGCAAAAACTCGTTACCGTTAGAGAGCCTGCCGGCGACTCTGCGCCGAGGTTTTGCGTTGTTGAGTCGAGATGTACCCTGGCTCAAGGATGATGGCGGCCACCGGCTAGGGCGGACGTTCCTGATCTCAGGCAAGCTTGCGCGCGAATACGACACCCGTGATGTGCTGCGCACCCTTGCAGGGGTCACTCGAACAGCAGCGGCGGACAAGACTCGCATACAGGCGCTCGAGTGGGCCTTTCGCTTGTGGAACAGCGGCCGATCTCTTTCTGACAAAGAGACCCGCGCTGCGGCGTTCTGCGTTCCCACAGCCGAGGGATGGATTTCAGCAGAGGCGGCGATGTTTGGGGCCGGCTGGGACGTCCCCAACGGCCGAAAGCTTCAATCCCTGTTGAAGCTAGGAGCCGAAGGCTCGGCGGATTTACGCCAATCGCTCACTAGGCTGCTCCCCGAGTTTTCCGCATGGCCGATCCGGCACGGCGCCCAAAGCGACTGGGTACGCTTCCTGACGGCCGCTGGTGTCGCCGATTGCCTGCGTCCGATCGGTGGTGAGACAGTGTCCTTAGAGCCTAGTGGCACGCCTCCTAACCTTGTGTTGGCGGTGTCGCGCGCCGTCTCAGGCCTCGCTGAATTACTTCGCGCCCACTGGCGTATCCAACTGACAAAGGATTGCTCCAGGATGTACTCGACCCGGTCATACCGGGCCGAAATAAGGCCGTGGCGTATCCCGGGGCAGGGCGACATCGAGATATTCCCACCCGAGATCCGCCGAGACTACGCAGTCCAAATTGTTGTTGCGATGCGTTCGTTCACAGACGAGCACCGGAGTTTCCGGGCCATGCGCGCCGATAGTGGGGCCGTTTCGGCTGAGCAGCACCGCCTTTCCACGCCATTGCATGCCTTCCTGACAGGCGCCGAGTGGATGCCCGTAGTTCGCCCTGGTGGCTTGCTGCGTTTTGTTAAGCCACAAAGCGCATGGCATTTCGTTGGCGATGATGAGCGTCCACCCAGGTTTATGGACTTTGTGGCCAATCAGGTGGCTGCAGTGCTGGACCCAACGACCCTGCAATGGCTGAGAGAGCATTCACAGTTGGGGATTTTCGATGATGAGCAAGACGCCGAACGAGCGCTACGTGCCATGGCCGAGGCGTCGATGAGCGGAATTTCTGACGTGCGCGACGTTCGTCGATACCAAGATCTCTTTCGCCGGCTCTGGGTGACGGCTAGGCGGAGCGGCCAGCCTTCTCCGGGTCAGTATGTGCCCGTGATGGTTGGCGACGAGATTGCAGGCATTTCGGCCGATGGCGACATCACACTTGCCTACTTTGACGACGAACGCGATCCGCTAAAGATGCGGTTGCTCGAAGAAATTGGCGAGCCCGTGTTCGATTTCGTGCGCGGCGACCAAGACGCCGCGTGGCAGTGGGTTAATTCCAGTGCGCCCGGGCGATTCCGCCGCATTTCGGAGGAGCCGGCCGAAGTGTTCATCGACGGAATCAAGTTTGACGACACAATTCCAACCCGTCCGCTTGCCGACGTGGTTGGATCCTGGATCGTCGACTTCTTGGTCTGCGTCGCCGAGTACAAGGCAACGTCCTTCGTCAAGGCAACTCAAAACACGCTCGGGCGAGTTCGTCGCGCGGCGATGAATTTGGCAGTCATAACGGGGCGCGAGATCCTGATTGCCCATGGCGAAGACCGCATGGCGCTACCTTCGTCGCTTCACGGTGCTCTCACGCTGGTTCGTCCTGGCGGCCACGTGCTGATCGTCCAGACGCCACTCGATTCTCTATCCTTGGATCTGCTTGCCAGTGCGGCCGGGCAGCTTGCGTCCGCACTAGGATCCCGAGAGTTCGCTCATGGGTTAGAGGCGGCTTTGCTGCGGCTGGCCAGCGCGCTGCGCGAGCATCCGGGGGAGGCTCCGGACGACATGATGGTGGCGGCGGCGCTTGGCGTCGAGGCCGAAGCTATCAAGCGTACCCGCCGCTTGGCCAGTGGCGACCTCATCAGCTTGCTCGACTTGGCGATTCCCTTGTCCGCCTGCCTTAGCTCTGAGCAGACGACGGCGCGACTTCAGGAATTGGCCGCTCTCGAAGACCCTGATCACGAGGAACTGCGCGCGGCTCTGGAATGCCTGGCTGTCGACCTTGGCATACCGCTTGGCCAGATGGAGGAGCGACTAGCAGGGCTCGTTGACCTGCGTGATCTTAAAGCTGAGTTCGATCTACCGATTGCGCGCCTCAATGCCGTCATCGCCAACTTGGGGGCGCGGCACAAACCAGTGAGCAACGAACACCATCATCGTGAGGCCTGGCTCCGCTACCTACGGCTGCAACAGCCAGTGACGGTGGAACTGCTTCGCGAACGGTCGGCTGGGGCTTTCGACCGAGGGGAAGCGCTTACAGGGTATGCGTCATATCGGGAGAAGGTTCTGAACGTAGCACCCGATGCGATGTGGTTCACGGCTTATGACGAGTTGCCAGACGTTGTTATGGAAGCGCATCTGACACGTTGGATCGACGAGCATGTGCCTCTGGACATGCCCTCAATGCCGTTGGACGTGCCCCTGAACGAGGCACGTTCGTTGAACGGTACGCGGCTACGCATTTTCACGGACACGTTCGCTCCAGTGCTCGGGGCATGGGTGCATGCCCCTGGCGTTTCGGCGAGTAACGAGGTTCGAGAGGCCTGGGCAAGTCCCACCGCCGCGCGCGAGACATGCCACGCTCGCGCAAGAGATGGCGGTTGGCTGGATTTCCGTCCACTCGACGACGACGCGATCGCCCGGTGGCTGACGCTGGAGGGCATCTGGCCAGCGGGTCGGGCCGCGAACCCTGAGCTCGCGGCGTGGGGTCTGTCGGCCACCAACGTGGTCAGTAGCGAGGAACGAGCAAAGGCAGAACGAGCTGAGCTGCAGCGTCGCAAATCTCAAGTCGAGTTCGGGGGGGCGACCTTCTCTGCACTTAAGGACGACTATGCTGACATCGCTGCCGCCGTTGATGCTTCGTTAACGCAAGCCACGGCATTACAGAACGTGATTTCTTCCGATGCGGCGCTGGTTTCGCTAGACACCGCGAAGCCAAGTGGGGGTTCTGGCAGCGGTTCTGGGCGAGGTACGCCCAAATCGCCCGAGAACGCAATGTCGGACGATCAGAAAATTGCCGTAGGACTTATCGGTGAGCTCTGGGCTCGCGAGTGGATTCGTCGGCGGCACAATGTCGACGCGGTGGGAGAAAGCATGTGGGTGTCGCGCTATCGGGACCTGGTGCTTAACACCAGCGGAGGCTTAGATCTTTTGGGGTACGACTTCATCGTTACCACAAAGAGCCGCACGTACTACTACGAAGTCAAAGCTAGCATGGGGGATCCACGTCGCTTTGAGATGGGGCCGACCGAGATCGGTGCTGCCCAGAGATATCGGGCCGATCGCGACCACCGTTATCGCATCCTTTATCTCGCGTACGTTGGCGACCCGTCCCGCATGACGCCGTCACTGCTCGCGAACCCATTCTCCGCCAAGGGTGAGGGCAAGTTTCGTGCTGTCGGCAGGGGGAGTGTCACCTACGAATTCGACCCTGCCGAATCGTAACCAGACAAACCCTTTCAGGGCCGAAGAAGGACTGTTTGACCTTGGTATTTGCGTGGTGGCTTCGTTAACGAGGCAGGTGTTAGGCCATATGGATCACCGTGCCTAGTTGCGCACTTCCAAGAATGACAAGTCTTGGGGCCTTGCACTAGGTAAGACTCTGAGAGAGAATTTTCGCGGGCATGTATCCAATTCGGGATGCCTGTTGTGCCAGTCTGCTATTTCGCAGCTGGTGCCCGTTTTATTGCACCCATGGGCGTGAGCGGGGTTCCTACCCACCTTTTAGGAGCTGCTTATGCCCAATTCTTTGGTGCGTCCCCGCACCCACGCCTTTGTCCACCAATCTGGCCGCTGCTTTTACTGTGGCGCACCAATGTGGACCAACAACCCTCATGAGTTCGCCAACGCGTACGGCATCACGCTCAAGCAGGCTAGGCGCTTCCAGTGCACAGGTGAACACCTCGTGGCTCGCCAGGAGGGCGGGTCGTCAGCTCAGTCAAACATCGTCGCCGCCTGCAGGTTCTGCAATGAAACCCGCCACCGGCGTAAGACTCCTCTACCGCCTGATCGCTACATGCGTCTGGTTCATGAACGGATTAAGAGCGGACGTTGGCATGGGTCGTGGGGTTTCCCGAAAGGCTTATCGCCTGCTGCCTAATGCGGGGGGCAGGAGGCGCTGCGTTGGAAAAGATTGCGGGGGCTCAAGGCCCCCGCGAATGAATGCGTTTGGTAGCCGGCCTCGACGGAGAGGACTGATCACCACCAGCAACTTACCGGTCGTTTGCCGCTTTCCTTATCCTGGGGGTCAGGCTGACTTCCAGGAGATCATGCAACTGCTCTATTGCGTAGAGAAGGCTGTCGGGCTGAGATATCAGCCGTGCACCGGTGGCCTGCTCGTACAGCACCACCATGGACATCCGAGCATCCAGCGGTAGCTCAGCTGCCTTCGGGGGCAGCAGGAAGCAGAAGGCCGGGTCCCGGCTTATAAAGTCCAAGGCGTCATCAATGCGCCGTTCGAAGCGATCCTGCGGCATCTGGAAGTCCTGCAGCGCCAGTTGCCCCGCGGCCAAACGAACTGCCACGGCGGGGACGCCGAGGTATCGCGCAGCCGACCTAACCACCTCATCCGAAACCCTGGCGGTTTCCCGGATGCCTTTTTTTAACTGCACCAAGTACCCGTAGGTGACTCCCAGGCAACTGGCCATCTCATGCATCTTTTGGCCACGCTGCAGCGCTGATTTCGTGAGCCAGACCAACAAAGCCGCTCCCGGCCGCTCGAGGTCGGATTCGGTCATGCCGTACCACTGCGCTTCAGTTTCACTCTTGGTGCTCGTAAGGTTGACTACCGTCATACTGGATTCCTCTCTAATAGGGGGAGCTTCAGCCCCGCCCGGGTTGAAATTGGCCTCGGCTCAGCGGGAAGGGCGTACGCCCTGCAACACAGAACCAACCTGTATAGGTACTTGGATGTTTTCGACGGCCTATTCAGTCTGATCAAGCAAAAAGTCACTTGATGAAACAGGCGGACAAGTCCGGGGGCGTTTGAGAGGAAGGGGCGGGGTATGACCTGCTGCACCCCTGAACGATGCTTCGCCCGGCAAGCTAGGTTCCATAGTTAGCTGGATCGGCTAGGGGAGAGTTAGCGGGCTCGACTAGATATAACTGACCCTTACTTAACCTGACCCCCAACCCAGGTCTTTAGCTTTTTAGGCTAGATATAACTAACCAAATGCTGGGGAACGGCCTTAATAGGCCATGTTTTATAGGGCTTAAAGGGGGGGAGGTGTCCCCCTTACCCCCTCTTCATTCCAGGGTGCCGTTGGCTAAAGGGCCTGCTGCAATGGGGCTGGGGGGCAAGCGGGCTTAACCCCAGCCATTGGGATCCGGACATGGGACGGCGGAACGTGTATTAAGGCCGCCCGGTGATGCTAGACTTGGCCGAAAAGCGACCTTGCCGCTTACCAACAATTACAACGCTTGCCCCCTGACCATCAGAGCGCCTCCAGGCGTCTTATGGCCTTAAAACGCTAAAAAACTATGACCCTCAAAGCCCACTGCACCCCTCGCCAAAGCGTATTCGATCGTAACCGGCGCGACACCGTCCTCGACCTATCCGACTTCCTGGAAGGCAAGGTCGACGGCGACAAGTTCTTCGAGGAAAACTTCATTACCAGCGGGATGAAGACTCTGTTCGAGAAGACCTTCGCCCGCATGGAGAACCGCGGCGACCAGGCCAGCACCTTCCTGCTTACCCAATCCATGGGCGGCGGCAAGACGCACAACATGATTGCCTTGGGCTTGCTGGCCAAGCATCCCGCGTTACGGGAAAAGGTGCTCGGCAAGACGGGGCCGGGCAGCAAACTCGGCGGGGTGCGGGTCATCGGCTTTCATGGCCGGCAGACCGACGCCCAGTTCGGCATCTGGGGTGAACTGGCGGACCAGCTCGGCAAGAAGGAGGCCTTCAAGGATTACTACCAGCCACTACAAGCCCCCGGCCAGGGCGCCTGGATCAACCTTCTCAAGGGCGAACCGACCCTTATTTTCCTGGACGAGTTGCCGCCCTATCTGGAAGCCACCCAGTCCAAGCAGATCGGCGGCACCACCCTGGCCACCGTCACCGCCACGGCCATTGCCAATCTTCTGGTGGCCGTCAACAAAGCGGAGCTCTCCAACGTCTGCGTGGTCATTGCCGACCTCACGGCGTCCTGGAAAGAGGGCGCGGCAATGCTCAACTCCGCCCTGGATAACCTTAAGAACGAGACCAGCCGTTCGGCCTTGCGCATCGAGCCGGTGTCCTCCCAAGGGGAAGAGCTGTATCACATCCTGCGCACCCGGCTGTTTGAGACCCTGCCGGAGGAAGCCGTCCGGCGCGAAGTGGCCAATGAATACGCGGTGGCTGTTAAGGCAGCGCGCGAAATGGACGTCACCAACCACTCGCCGGATTCGTTCGCGGCCCAACTGGCCGAGTCCTATCCCTTCCACTTCAGCCTGCGTGACCTCTACGCGCGCTTCAAGGAGAACCCCGGCTTCCAGCAGACGCGCGGCCTGATCCGGCTGATGCGCATGGTGGTTTCCAACCTGTGGGATACCGACCGGGCCGCCAAGCTGCAGCTGATCCACCCCTACGATCTCGATCTGAACAGCGACGAAATCGTCTCGGAAATCCGCTCCATCAACCCTTCACTTAGCGAGGCGGTCAGCCACGACATCGCCAATGCCGGCCACTCGGTGGCGGAGGAGCTGGACTCCAAGTTCGGCACCACCGATGCTCAGGACGTTTCCAAGCTCCTGCTGGTGGCCAGCCTGGCCAGCGTGCCCAACGCGACCCATGGCCTGCGACAGAACGACATCATGGCCTTCCTGTGCGCCCCGGGTCGGGACATCTCGCGCGTCAAGAAAGAGATCGTCGACTACCTGCCCACGCAGGCGTGGTACCTGCACCAGAGCAACGACGGCCGCATCTTCTACAAGGACATCCAGAACCTGGCCGCCAAGTTGCATTCCACGGCGCGCCAGTACAACCAGCAAACCTGTATCCGCGAACTGCGCGCCTACCTGGAGGGCATGTTCCAACCCAGCGTGCGCGACTGCTATCAGCGCCTGGAAATGCTGGCTGCCGTGGATGAGGTGCAGCTGGAGGCGGACCGGACCACCTTGCTGATGGTGCAGCCGGGCGGGGAAACTGATGCCGCCACCAAGCTGCCCGCGGAGTGGGTCAAGTTCCACACAGACCAGGAGTTCAAGAACCGGGCGCTTTATCTGACGGGCTCCCAGGAAACCCTGGTCCATGTGCTCGAGCAGTCGGCCCAGTTCAAGGCCATCAACAGCATCCTGGAGGAGATGGACAAGGATGGCGTGACCACGCGCGATCCACAGCGCCAGCAGGCCAACCAGAACCTCGACCAGATCACGCTGCGGCTGCGTTCCGCCATCCAGGAGACATTTACCACCCTGGCCTACCCCCACATGGGGCAATTGCGCGCCACGGATTGTCGGATCCACTTCCAGAACAACCAGTTCGACGGCGAGAAGTTGATCCGGGATACCCTCACCAACGCCAAGAAGTTCGAGACCGAGACGACCAGCGATACCTTCCGCCGCAAGTGTGAGGAACGCCTGTTCCAAGGCCAAAAGGTGGCCAAATGGAACGAGATCAAGCGCCGCGCCGGCATGAACGACAGCTGGCCCCTGCATCGACCTGACGCGCTGGATACCTTGCGCACCAAGGCGGTTAACGAAGGTCACTGGCGAGATCTGGGCGACTCCGTGGAGAAGGGACCTTTCCCGCCTCCCAAGACAGAAGTCCAGGTGCGCCAGCTGTCGCGTGACGACAAGACCGGTGAGGCCTTCCTCAAGATCACCCCGCTGCACGGGGATACCGTCTATTACGAGATCGGCGACACCAAACCGACCACCGGCTCACTTAAGGTTAGCGAAGCCGAAGGGGGCTACAACAACTTCCGCACTCGCGAACTCAAGCTCACCTTCCTCTGCGTGGACGCTACCGGCAAGCATGAAACCGGCGAAACCATGGCCTGGAAAAACACCCTGGCGATCAAGCATCGTGTTTTCCAGCAGGGGGACGAATGGCGTGTAGAACTTCACGCCGTGCCGCGCGGGCACATCCGCTACACCACGAACGGTGCCGATCCGCTCAGCTCTGGTGGGGCTTACGACACGCCGTTTACCTTGCCCAAGGATTGCCGCTTCGTTCTGGCCGTGGCGGAGGAGGGTGACCTGCGGTCCAACGTTGAAAAGATCGACGTCCAGGAACACCGTACTCGCACCGTTACGGTCGATGCGGCCAAGCCGGCCACCTGGTCGCGTACGCACCGCAACCTCACGGCTGCCAAGGCGTTCGAGTTCATTGACCTGCTGGAGAAACACCAAGGGCAGGCTCACGCGGTGATCGTCGACGTGACCGGCAACGAGTCGGACATCAGCCTGTCTTTTGTCGCTGGGGAAAACGAAACCGTGGCGGGTTCGCGTCTCCGCGACACCGTGGCCAAAATGCAGGACATCGTCGGTGGCAGCCAGGTCAACATCAGCGCCAGCCGCATCCACTTCGAGCGCGGCCAGCAGCTTCTTGACTGGGTCGCCGCCATTCACGGTGCTTTGCAGCCTGGGGAGGTCAGCCAGTAATGGCCGTATCAAAGAAGGCTGCGGCCAAGAAGCCGCAACTTTTGGGCTTTGGCTTTCAGCCGGCCCTGTCAGAGCATTATTTTCTGCTGACGCTTCCCAAGTCCAAGGGCGCAGAGGCCGAAGTGACCCTGTCGGAACATTTCGAATGGACCGAGCCGACAGCGGAGGTCCCCATTCCGGTACCCATCAATGCAGTCAACGCGCATCTGCGCGTCATCCTGCGCCGCGCCATTTGGGATGAGATCGCCGAAGACGTAAAGGCCGAGTTCAACAGGCGGTTGCGTGTCTATGGCCTGAAAACGGCCAAGTGGCCGGTGTCTGGCCAAGTGCCGATTGACCGTACGCTGGGCAAGGAACTCTGCGTGCTGGCTTGGGCGGTCGAGGACTGCGACCCGGCGCTGATTCCCACCGCGGTGCGCAACTGGCTGGGGCTGGTGCCCGAAGAACGCTGGTGGCTCTACACAATGACCAACGCGGCAACCGGCCATGCCCTCAATGGAAAAGGCAAGGGCTGGCGCAAGGCCCTGCGTTACGCCCTCACCGAGAACCCGGTGTCAGAAGGGCTGATGCAGCGGCGGCTATCCGAATTCGAACTGGTGCCCAACACCGGCAAGGAATAACCATAAAGAACGTAATGACCGACCTTAGCTTCATCGAACAACAATTCCCCGTCGCACGCGTCTCGGCGGAGTCCTACAAGGAACGCATGGCCGGCGCTGGATCCAGCCAGACCCTGACCGGCGTTGGGAAGTGGTGGGGGCGCAAGCCCTTGGTGTTGGTGCGCGCCTGTCTGGTCGGCCTGCTGATGCCGGTGTCCGGCGATCCCAAGCGCGATCGCGAGGTCTTCCTCAAGATCATGACCATGGACGATGAGGGGCTGTGGCAACGCAAGAGCAAGCTCATCGACCAGGAAACCCTGCATTCCCTGCTCACCGAGGAGGAGCGCCGCACCTGGCTGATGGATGAGCATGGTGAGCCCAAGGCGCGCTGGTCCACCGGGTTGACGGCGGAAGAGCGCGATCTCGTGCAGCGCCTCGTCTTCGAGCGTATGTCCTACGACGAAAAGCTCGACTATTGCCTGCGGCCCGAACATGTCGACGGCCCGTCCGCCGCGGCCTGGGCCGAAATCAATGCTCACCTCGGCACGAACGCCAACAACCTCCCCGAGCTGGTTCGGGAAATGGGGAAAAGGCGATTCGGGCACATTCCCCGCGTGGGCGACCCGGTGTGTGGCGGCGGTTCAATCCCCTTCGAGGCAGCGCGCATCGGCTGTGCCGCCTATGCTTCGGACCTGTCGCCGGTTGCGGCACTCCTGACCTGGGGCGCGCTCAACCTCGTGGGCGGCGATTCGAACACCCGCGCCAAGGTCCGCGCCATCCAGCAGGCCGCCTACGACGCGACACAGAAAGAGATCGACAAGCACGGCTTGGAGACCAACGACAAGGGCTGGAGGCACGAACAGCTCTATTACGTGGTGGAGGCGAAGTCCCCTGCAACCGGCTTGTGGGTGCCGCTCGCCGGCTCGTTCGTGATTTCGGAGAAGTACCGAGTCTGCGGCGTACTCAAGAAGAACGAGGCCAAGGGCAACTACGACATCAAGGTCGTTACCGGCGCAGACTCGGCCACAATGGAGCGTGCCAAGAAAGGCACCATGCAGGGTAGCCGTCTGGTCTGTCCGGAAACCGGCAACACCTATGCCATCGCTGACCTGCGTGGCGACCGCCGGGTGAACGGCGAGACGGTCTATGGCCTTCGCCCATGGGAGAACGACGACCTTGTTCCAAGTGCGGACGACGTCCTGCAGGAGCGGCTTTACTGCGTGCGCTGGGCGGAAACGGTTTGGGTACTCAATTCCCGTGGGGAGATGGTCCCCGAGCTCATCCGCCATTATTTGGCGCCGGATGCGGACGACCTGGCCCGCGAGGCCAAGGCCTTGGAACTGGTGCAGGCGGACCTCGCTGACTGGCAGGCCAGGGGCTATCTCCCCAGCTCACCGATCCCGCGCGGCGGCGATAAGACCGAGGAGCCGATTCGCACACGTGGTTGGACCCACTGGCACCACATGTTCACGCCGCGTCAGTTATTCATGCTGGGCACCTTCATTAAGAACGCGGTGGAGCCTGCCCCCACGGATGCTTTGCGGGTAGGCGCGGCAGCGGTTGGAGTTGGCGCGGCTCTGGATCGGCTCTCCCGGTTGTGTGGCGCTGACCCTCATATATCCAAAGGACCTGGTTCTACGCGTAATGTTTTCTTTAACCAGGCGCTGAATCCTCAGGTCACCTATGGAAGCCGCCCTCTTACGGGTATCAAAGAATTCCTCTGCGCCGACTTTACAGATGCGCCTTTGGCCAACGGGGATGCTGTGGTGAAGTTGGTGGATGCTCGTCAGGTCACAGCTGTCGCTGACATTTGGCTAACTGATCCGCCCTACGCTGACGCCATCAACTATCACGAACTGACCGATTACTTCTTGGCCTGGTACGAGAAACTTCTGCCAGCCGCTTTCCCGGAGTGGCGCTTCCAGGATGTGTCAGCGCATGCAGTGAAGGGCTCAGGTGAAGACTTTAAAAAATCAATGGTGGACGTCTACGCTGGCCTCGCCAAACATATGCCTGCCAACGGCCTTCAACTGGTGCAGTTCACCCATCAGAACCCGGCAGTATGGGGCGACCTTGGCATGATCCTGTGGGCCAGCGGCCTCAAGGTTACCGCCGCCTGGACCATCAGCACCGAAACCGCTGCCGGCGGCATCAAGAAGGGCAACTACGTTCAGGGCACCGTCAACCTCGTACTGCGGAAACGCACCGAGGAGCGCTCGGCCTGGCTGGACGAGATCTATCCGCTCATCGAGGACGAAGTTAAGCGGCAGCTCGACAGCATGACCGCGCTGGACGACGACTCCGAACCCAACTTCGGCGACACCGACTACCAGCTCGCCGCCTACGCGGCTGCCTTGCGCGTGCTGACCCAGTTTTCGGACATCGAGGGCATGGACATCCGCCATGAGCTGTTCCGCGAACGGACACGGGGCGAGAAATCCGAGTTCGAAAAGGTCATCGACCGTGCCGTGGAGATCGCCGCGAATCACCTGATCCCGCGCGGCTTCGACGAGTTTCACTGGAAGAGCCTTGCTGCCGCCGAGCGGCTGTACCTCAAGGGGCTGGAGCTGGAACGCCACCGCGAAGCCCGAGCCGGAGCCTACCAGGAGCTGGCGAAGGGCTTTGGGGTGCGGGAGTACACGAACCTGTATGAGCGCTCCGAAGCCAACGCGGTGCGCTTCAAGACCGCCAGCGAATTCAAGCACCAGCAGTTGGAGGGCGAAGGCTTTGCCTCGACGCTCACACGCCACGTCCTCTATGCCATTCACGAGACGGTGCGGGAGGAAAACGCCCGTGCCGGCCTGGACTACCTGAAGACCGACGGGGCAGTCGACTACTGGGGCAAACGCAAGGCCATCCTGGCGCTGCTCGCCTACTTTAGGCCCTTGGCCCACATCGCTCACATGCCGCATTGGCATGAGGACGCCGAGGCGGCCGAACGCCTGGCTGGCGCGGTGGAGAACGATCACTGATCGGCCTATGACGGTAAAGCGCCACTCCTCCCGTCGGGAAAAGCTCGACGCTTCGCTGTTGCAGGCGCGATTGGCGGGCGCCGCGAGTTACGACCGCATCGCCGGCTTCTTCCGCTCCTCTCTGCTGGAGGTGGCCGGCGAGGCGATCGAGGGGGTGGCGGGCAAGGTCAGGGTGGTATGCAACTCCGACCTCGAGCCGATGGACGTGGCGACGGCCAAGGCGGCTCAGCAGTCCATGCGCCAGTCCTGGTGTGCGGCGGAGCCGGAAAGGCTGGCCGGAAACGATGCCGGGCGAAGGCGCTTCGCGCGGTTGTACGAACTGTTGGCCAGCGGCAAGCTGGAAGTCCGGGTTCTGCCCGACGAGGTTTTCGGCCTGGTGCATGGCAAGGCAGGGGTGATCCGTTACCCGGATGGCCGTGCCACCAGCTTCCTTGGTAGCGTCAATGAGAGTCTGACGGCCTGGAGGCTGAATTACGAACTGATGTGGGAGGACGACAGCATAGAGTCTGTCGATTGGGTGCAGGAGGAGTTCGACGCTCTGTGGAACCATCCGCAAGCCGTTCCCTTGGCCGATTTCGTGGTGCAGGACATCAAGCGCCTTGCTCACCGCCAGGAAACGCCCATCGAGGACTGGCGGCGCGATGCGCAGGCCGACCCGGCGGCTGCGGCGGTGGAGTCGCCTGTCTATCGCCAGGAGTTCGGGCTGTGGGCTCACCAGAAATACTTCGTCAAGCTGGCCTTTGATGCCCACCGGCGGGGCACTGCGCGCTTCGTCCTGGCGGACCAGGTGGGGCTCGGCAAGACAGTGCAGCTGGCGCTGGCCGCCTTGCTGATGGCGTTGACCGGCGACAAGCCGGTGCTGATCCTGGTTCCCAAGCCCTTGATGGGGCAATGGCAGGACGAACTGCGCGACCTGCTGGGCATCCCCAGTGCCGTGTGGGTGGGGGACGCCTGGCTGGACGAGCAGGGCATCGAACACCCGGTGAGTGGCCCGGAAGGAGTGCGGCGCTGCCCGCGGCGCTTTGGCATCGTGTCCCAAGGACTGGTGGTGGCCGGCAATGAGATCGTCCGCCACCTGCTCGGCATGGGCTTCGAGTGCGTGATCTGTGACGAGTCCCATCGTGCCCGGCGCCGGAAAATCGACCCGAGCGATCTGACCCCCAAGCCCGAGTACAACAAACTGGCCACGTTCCTGGCGCAGATCAGCCCCCGTACCAAGAGCATGCTGCTGGCCACGGCGACACCCGTGCAGTTGCACCCGATCGAGGCGTGGGATTTACTGTCCATCCTGTCTGCCGGCAACGAGGCTGTGCTGGGCAACGACTGGAGCGAGTGGCGAAAGCCGGACAACTGCCTGCCGGTGGTCATGGGTGAGCAGCCATTGTCCGGCGACGTGTATGAGGCCTGGCCGTGGGTGCGCAATCCCTTGCCACCCCGTATCGAAGGGCCGAATTTCCGGTTGCTGCGGCAACGACTGAATCTGGACGATGGCACCCATGTTGCCCCTGGTGATCTGATCAGCAGTATGAGCGGGCCGACGCGCACCTTGCTGGGACAGGTGGCCCATGATTTCGGGCGCAATCACAACCCGTTCATCCGGCACATCGTCCGCCGGACGCGCCAATATCTGGAAGACACCATCGACCCGGCCACCGGTGAGTCTTACCTGAAGCCGGTACGCGTGCGCCTGTTTGGGGAAGGTGAGGATGAGGCGGTTACCCTGCCGCCTTATTTGCAGGACGCCTACGACGCTGCTCAGGAGTTCTGCCGTCTGCTGGGACAACGGGTACGCGGAGCGGGCTTTCTCAAGACCCTTCTGCTGCGGCGGATGGGCAGCTCAATCTACGCCGGGAAAAGAACCACCGAGAAAATGTTGTCGACCTGGGGAACGGGCGCGCTGGTCGCAGGCCGGGACGAGGAGGAGGACGAGGACGACGGTCTGGATAACGTCAACGTAGCGGCCATCTCCGAAATGAAGAACCTGACAGCCGAGGAGAGAGCTGAGCTTGCCCGGTGCCTCAAGGCGCTGGAAGTCAGTCAGGATCGTGACCCCAAGTTCCAGCGGGTCTTGGATTACCTAAGAGGCGAAAACTGGCTGGCGCAAGGCTGCATCATCTTCAGCCAGTACTTCGACAGCGCTTGGTGGCTCGCGGAGGCGCTATCTCGCGACCACCTGCCGGAGGAGCCCATCGGGCTTTACGCCGGCGGTGCCAACTCGGGCATCCTGCTGGGCGGCCAATTCAAAGCCTGTCCCCGGGATGACATCAAGGCCAAGGTAAAGCACGGCGAAATACGCTTGTTGATCGGTACCGATGCGGCGTCCGAGGGCCTCAACCTGCAGCGACTCGGCACCCTGATCAACCTCGACTTGCCGTGGAACCCCACCCGACTGGAGCAGCGCAAGGGCAGGATTCAGCGGATCGGCCAGATCCGAGACGAGGTGTTCGTGTGCAACCTGCGCTACCGCGGATCCGTGGAAGACCGGGTACATCAGCTCCTTTCAAGCCGGCTGGAGTACATCTTCGACCTGTTCGGCCAGATCCCGGACGTCCTGGAGTCCTTGTGGATTGACGTCGCCCAAGGGGAGGTCGAAGAGGCCAAGAAACTCATCGACGGGCTTCAGCATACCCATCCGTTTGACGACCGTTACGCCAAGGTCGAGAACGTCGATTGGGAAAGTTGCGCTAAGGTGTTGTCTGAAAACGAAAAACGTAAGGTGTTGGTGGCGGGGTGGTGAGCGATATGTCGCAACAAAGATACGGAAAAGCGCCAATTAATATTATGAAACGCTTATATGCTTGCATTAAACACCGGAACAATGACACTATCGGTGGTGTCATATGAGCAAGCGGATTCTTGAAGAGGTTGTTGGCGAGCTTTCAGCTGCCAAGAAAAGCATTCGCTGTGACGAGTTGGCCGAGCAATTGAACCGATTAGGGTTTGAGGTTCGCGAGGGCAAAGCGGGTCACAGGGTATTTGTTCATGACGGGTTGCCACATTTCAAATCGGGCTCATACAACTGCGGCCATGGGCGAAACCCTGAGATCAAACCAGCATACATTACAAACGTCTTGAGAATTCTTGGCCAGTATCAAGCGGAGATTCGAGACTACTTGGGAGAATCGGAATGAACTTTGATCCAAACGCCTACAACATTACCGTGCGCCGCGCAGAGATCGAGGGCGAGGTTTGTTTTGAAGCGCGCGTTCGCGAACTGCCCGACGTTGCGGAGTATGCGGATACGGCGGACGAAGCATATGCGCTGGCCGTGGATACCATTGCTACCACTTTTGAGATCCTGGCGGAAAAAGGGCGGGTAATGCCGCCCCCGCACGTGCCGGCCGATGATTTTAGCGGTCGCGTAACTCTTCGTCTGCCACGAAGCCTCCATCGAGCACTTGCTGGCGAGGCTGATCATGAAGGCGTGAGTCTTAATCAGCATCTGGTGGACATTCTGGGCTATTACTCCGGTTTTGCTGCCGGCCGTCAGGCGGATGCTGTGCCATGGAAGACAATCCAGGCGCACGGCAAGTCCGGCCAGCAGGGCAAACCCCATTTGAGGGTTGTCTCGTCTAGCCCGCTTGAAAAACAGGTTGCCAACTGGGGCTGAACGGCATGTCAACGCCATTGCAGCAGGCCATCGAGTGCCTGACGATCCGTGATGTGGTAGTGCGGAAAACGCATGCCTTCATCGCGGATGAATACGAGCCAAAGTACGATCCCGCCGTAGATAATCTGGATGTCCAACTCCTGCATATTGTCAGGCTTGGGCGTGTCCTGGAGATAGAGGATGGAGACCAGAAGCGCCAGATCTTCCAGGTCTACATAGACTTGGGCGCGCGCTGGGTGAGACCCGTGGAAGTTGTCGATGGTAAAGGTGACGCAGAAAGCGCGGATCCTCCCGTCCTGGCACAGGTCGAGGCGACCTTCGTCTCGGAATATGAGCTGACCAAGGAACTCGGAAAAGAAGCGCTGGATGCATTTGCCCTGAAAAATGCCAGCTTCCATGTGTGGCCGTACTGGCGCGAATACCTGTCAACTCAATGCATGAGAATGGGGTTGCCGAAGATCATGGTGCCGACCGTTCAGTTCGCAAGCAACCGTGAGCAACAAGGCGCCTTGTCCTCATGTGATGAAGGCAAGCCGACAGAGGAATCCGATTGACCGGCAATGCCGGCGAAAGGGGGCGGTATTGCCGCCCCCTGAATGAGTTACCTCTCCTTTCTGTCATCGCATTCCGCTGCCAGGCGAAACGTTCTCCGGCTACCCCCACCGCCAAGTAGGGGCAACCCGTAGCTTGCAACTGCACCGCCAGGTGCACTAAGTCTCGTTACTGCCTGCCGTCTTTCAGCCGCCGGTTATCCGGCCGTCAACCATGCGCTTCGACCAAATCGCACGCGGTTTTTCGATGCCTACTCAACGACGCTCCCCCTCTCGTTCACCCGTTTTGTCGCGGGCTAGCGTTGGTGTTCCGGTGCCACCCGGAACGGCTCGAGAGGTTCCCACGTTAGCGTGTCGCTACTACGATACTTACCGCCACTGTCTCGCAACTGCCCCTAGCCGTTTGGCTTTGGCATCCCATTTCAGTCCGCCGATGTTCCATAGCGCGTGACTTACTCAGGACAGTGCTTCCAACTTTGGTCACCGGAACTCAAGTCCGGTATGGCTGTAGGTATCTCCCGAACGCACCCCCTATTGGGTGCGGTTAGACGCTTGAGCTATCCATCGACCTAGCCTGCTTGCGCACGCCAGTGCCACCGGAGCCAGCTTTCGCCTTTCCGGCTCACCAGGGTCGCCCCTGGTGCGTGAAGCCTACGTCTCGGGCACAGGTTGTACCGTTACCGGCACCCCCTGGGCGGGACTATCGCGCGGCTAGTAAGCCGCTTCCGCTTTCACAAAATCACGCAGGGTTCGCTGTGTCACCACAGCCCCCGTTTCCGTGTCGCCCAACACCTGGATCGGATTGGGTCGAAGGAGGGTGGTAAACCCTCCAGCGCCCGTTGCCACGCAGCGAGCCTGATTAGAGGCACTGCGCGACGGGCAGTATGACTGGCGACCTTGGCAGGCCGTCAGAGAGACAAATTTGCAGGGGGGCGTTGGCGCGCTCCTCCGCAAAGCATGGCGGTGGAGACGTTGGCGCGTCCCGGGCAATTCCGTGGTGACTACTGTCCTGTGAGGTATAGCTACGCGGACGGCCAAAACCGCGGGGGACACCCT
>JAIBFE010000211.1 GCA_019459705.1 Thiobacillus sp.
TCCCGCCGCCCACCACGAGAATCGTCTCGTTGGTCGCAACATGCTCCGTCATTGTTGTTTCCTCCATCCGATGGATGCAAAGCCATTTGAAATTACCCGGGATTTCCACCCGGATAACCGGGTTTTCAGCCCGGAATTGAATCCCTGAAATGGTACTCCGAAGGCCGCGCCCGCCGCCACGGACAAGCGCGCAATCTCAATCGAAGTTTTCTATGCGGGAATAAGAGGAAGTACGGATGGGCCTGTCACACATGCGGTGTGACTGGCGGCAGAACCGAAGCCGGCGCAGCTTCGATGGTGATGATTTCGAACTGCATCGTGGCGAGGTCGGCCATGATGTAAGTGGGGGGTGCGCCCACACCGCCGACGGTGCCGGGATTGATCAGCCAGGTGTGGCCGCCCTTGACGGTAGCGACCTGCGAGATGCTGGACTTGTGGTCGTGGCCGCAGCACACGAGGTCGTAATCGCCGGTGCAGGCAAGCGCCTGCGCGTAATGCGGGTAATGCACCAGAAACAGGTCGCGGTCGGCGAGGGTGAAGGCGGCATCCTGCCCGTGGTAGCGGATCACGCTGTTGGGTTCGGCCGCCAGTCGCGACATGTTGTAGAGGTCGCCGGTGTTGTTGCCGTGGATGACGTGCACCGGCAGTTCGTATTTCTGCAGCACGCGCAGCGTGGTCGGCGCGACCACATCGCCGCAGTGCAGCACCGCTTCCGCTCCGTTCGCCTTGGCGTGCTCGACCGCCGCGCCTAAAAGGCGGCGGTTGTCGTGCGAGTCGGAAAGGATGCAGACTTTCATTTGCTTACAAGATTCAAGTTACAAGACTCAAGATTCAAGAGGGCTCGGCAGTCGTATCTTGTGCCTTGCATCTTGAACCTTGCGTCTCAGAACGCAGGCTTATCCTTGGCGTTGCGGTAGCGCTCGACGCCGGCGAGGATTTCGGCTCGGGCGTCGTCGATGCCGACCCAGCCTTCGACCTTGACCCATTTTCCTTGTTCGAGGTCCTTGTAGTGCTCGAAGAAGTGGGAAATCTGCTGCAGCAGCAGGGCTTGCAGGTCTTCGGGCTTGTTGACGCCCTTGTACAGACCGCACAGCTTGTCGACCGGCACCGCCAGCAGCTTGGCGTCCACGCCGGCTTCGTCGGTCATCTTCAGCATGCCGATGGGGCGACAGCGCACCACCACGCCGGTGATAAGCGGAATCGGTGTCACCACCAGCACATCGACCGGGTCGCCGTCTTCCGACAGGGTATGCGGGATGTAGCCGTAGTTGCAGGGGTAGTGCATGGCGGTCGACATGAAGCGGTCGACGAACATGGCGCCGGATTCCTTGTCGACTTCGTACTTGATGGGTTCGCCGTGGGCGGGGATTTCGATGATGACGTTGAAATCGTCGGGCAGGTTGCGGCCGGAACTGACGCGATCGAGGCTCATGGCATTCAGGGCTGAAAACGGGAAAGCCGGGCATTATACCCGTCCCCCACCGAGCTTCGCTCGCCCGATATAATTGAACTATTTGCGCATGGCGTTCTTTTCCCCCACCTCCCCGCCTCCCGGCCACCGACAGCCCGGCCTCGCCGGTGCGGCCGATGCGCTGTACCTGGCCGAGCAGGCGCGCCATGCCGCACCGCTGGTCGTGGTGTGCGCCAGCGCGTGGGACGCCAACCGGCTGACCGAGGAGCTGCGCTGGTTCGACCCCGAGTTGCGGGTATGCGCCTTTCCCGACTGGGAAACCCTGCCCTACGACACGTTTTCGCCGCACCCGGACCTGATTTCCGAACGGCTGGCGACCCTGTACCAGATTTCTCGCGGCGAGTTCGACGTCGCCGTGGTGGCGCTCTCGACTGCGCTGTACCGGCTGGCGCCGCCGGCCTTCCTCGCCGCCCACACCTTTTTCCTCAAGCAGAAGGACACGCTGGACGAGGCCGCCTTCCGGGCGCAGATGGCGCTGGGCGGCTATACGCACGTCAATCAGGTGTTCGCGCCGGGCGAATTCTCGGTGCGCGGCGGGCTGATCGACCTGTTCCCGATGGGCAGCGCCCTGCCCTACCGCATCGACCTGTTCGACAACGAGATCGAGACGCTGCGCGCCTTCGACGTCGACACCCAGCGCAGCATCTATCCGGTGAACGAGGTGCGTCTGCTGCCCGCACGCGAATTCCCGCTCGACGAGACCGGCATCACCCGCTTCCGCCAGGCCTTCCGCGAGCGCTTCGAAGGCGACCCGTCGAAGTCCAAGCTGTACAAGGATGTCAGCAACGGCCTCGCGCCGGCCGGCATCGAGTACTACCTGCCGCTGTTCTTCGACGAAACGGCGACGCTGTTCGACTACCTGCCCAGGAACACCCGCTTCGTCAGCCACGGGCCGCTCGATCCCGCAGGACAGGCGTTCTGGGCTGACGCGCAGGGACGTCACCGCCTGCTGTCGGGCGACAAGGACCGTCCGCTGCTGCCGCCGGCAGAACTGTTCCTGCCGACCGACGCCTTCTTCAGCCTGGCCAAGGGCTACAGCCGGCTCGATGTCGAGCAGTCCGGCGAAGGCCTTGCGCATCCAGTGCCGCCGATTTCGGTCGACCGCCGCGAAGCGCACCCGGTCGCCAAGCTGCAGGGCTTTATCGACGCCTTCAAGGGATCGGTGCTGATCGTCGCGCCGTCGGCCGGGCGGCGCGAAACCCTGCACGAATATCTCGCCGAGCACGGCCTCGATGCGAAGCTGTGCGAGGGCTGGACGGACTGCGTGCAGACGTCCGCGCACATCCTGCTTGCGCACGGGCCGCTCGCAGAAGGTTTCGTCACGGCCGACGGCAGGCTCGCCGTCATCACCGAAACCGAGCTCTATGCGATCCCGCCGAAGACACGACGCGCGCGCGAGGCCCGCGCGACGCAGATCGACAACCTGCTGCGCGACCTGTCCGAGCTCAAGCCCGGCGACCCGGTCGTGCACGCACAGTACGGCGTCGGCCAGTATCTCGGCCTGATCAACATGGACCTCGGCGACGGCGACACCGAGTTCCTGCAGCTCGAGTACGCCAAGGGCGACAAGCTCTACGTACCGGTCGCCAACCTGCACCTGATCTCGCGCTACAGCGGTGCCGGCGAAGGCGCGGCGCCGCTGCACAAGCTCGGCACCGACCAGTGGGAAAAGGCGCGCCGCCGCGCCATGCAGGCAGCGCGCGACACCGCCGCCGAACTCCTGAACCTGTACGCGCTGCGCGCCGCGCGCGAAGGCCACGCGTTCAAGTTTTCGCTGCACGACTACGAGGCCTTCGCCGAAGGCTTCGGCTACGAGGAAACGCCCGACCAGGCCGCCGCCATCGCCGCGGTGATGGCCGACATGCAGGCTGGCAAGCCGATGGACCGGCTGGTGTGCGGCGACGTCGGCTTTGGCAAGACCGAGGTCGCGCTGCGCGCCGCTTTCATGGCGGTGATGGGCGGCTACCAGGTCGCGGTGCTGGTGCCGACCACGCTGCTGGCCGAGCAGCACTTCAACAATTTCTCCGACCGCTTCTCGGCCTGGCCGGTGAAGCTCGCCGAACTGTCGCGCTTCCGCAGCCCCAAGGAACAGGCCGAGGCGCTGCAGGCGCTCGCGGCCGGCAAGCTCGACATCGTCATCGGCACCCACCGGCTGATCCAGAAGGACGTCAAGTTCGCCCGGCTCGGGCTGGTCATCATGGACGAGGAGCACCGTTTCGGTGTGCGGCAGAAGGAACAGCTGAAGGCATTGCGCGCCGAAGTGGACGTGCTGACGCTGACGGCCACCCCGATCCCGCGCACCCTGGCGATGTCGCTCGAAGGCATCCGCGACTTCTCGGTCATTGCCACGGCGCCGCAGAAGCGGCTGGCAATCAAGACCTTCGTGCATTCGTTTTCCGCCGGCCTGATCCGCGAGGCTGTGTTGCGTGAGCTGAAGCGCGGCGGTCAGGTGTACTTCCTGCACAACGAAGTCAGCACGATAGAAAACATGCGCGAGCGGCTGGAAAAGCTGCTGCCGGAAGCGCGCATCCGCGTCGGCCATGGCCAGATGGGCGAACGCGAACTGGAACAGGTGATCCGCGACTTCTACCAGCAGCGCTACGACATCCTGCTGTGCACCACCATCATCGAGACCGGCATCGACATCCCCACCGCCAACACCATCCTCATCAACCGCGCCGACAAATTCGGGCTCGCCCAATTGCATCAACTCAGGGGCCGCGTCGGACGCTCGCACCACCAGGCCTTCGCCTATCTGCTGGTGGAGGAGGACCGTACCCTGACGCCGCAGGCGAAGAAGCCCCGCGAAGCGATCCAGTTGATGCAGGAACGGGGTTCGTGCTTCCATCTCGCGATGCAGGATCTGGAAATCCGCGGCGCCGGCGAGGTGCTGGGCGAAAAGCAGAGCGGCGAGATCCTCGAAGTCGGCTTCTCGCTCTACAACGACATGCTGTCCGCTGCGGTGGCGAGCCTCAAGGCCGGCAAGGAGCCGGACATGAACCAGCCGCTGGGCGTGGTGTCCGAGATCAACCTGCACCTGCCGGCGCTGTTGCCGGTGGACTACTGCCCCGACGTGCACGAGCGGCTGGTGCTATACAAGCGGCTGGCGAGCGTGCACGACGCGGACGAATTGACCGCGCTGCAGGAAGAACTGGTCGACCGTTTCGGAAACCTGCCCGATCCGGCGCGCGCGCTGCTCGACACCCACCGCCTGCGGCTGGCTGCCAGGCCGCTCGGCATCATGAAGGTCGACGCCAATGCCGACAGCATCCTGCTGCAGTTCGTGCCGCAGCCGCCGATCGACCCGGGACGCATCATCCAGCTCATTCAGACCCGGCGAGACATCAAGCTTGCAGGCGAAAATCGCCTGCGCTGGACCGCCAGCTCGCCCGCAGACACGCGTGCCGCCAACATCATCACCCTGTTCAACCTGTTGAAATAAGCCATTGAAATGAATCTGATCGTCCAGGGGCACGACATCCCCACCCCCAACCTCAAGCAGCTTGCCAAACTCACCGGGGCTTCGTCCATCGAGGCGCTTTCGCTGACGGCTTTCCGGCTGATTGCAGCTGACGACAGGTCGCGTACCGAGGTGGCCGCGTACTGCGAGGCGAACGCAATCGACTGCGGCTGGGTGCCTGCGAAACGCCGCATCGACGACTTCGGCCTGCTGGTGATGGACATGGACTCGACCCTGATCACCATCGAGTGTATTGACGAAATCGCCGACATGCAGGGCCTGAAGCCGCAGGTATCAGCGATTACCGAAGCGGCCATGCGCGGCGAGATCGACTTCGCCGAAAGCCTGCGCCGGCGGGTGTCGCTGCTGGCCGGACTCGATCAATCCGCGCTGCAACGCGTCTACGACGAGCGGCTGCAACTCTCGCCAGGCGCCGAGACCCTGCTGGCAGCTGCGCGCGCGGCCGGAATCAGAACCCTGCTGGTGTCAGGCGGATTCACCTTCTTTACCGAGCGGCTGCAGCCACGTCTGGGGCTGGACCACACCGCCGCCAACACGCTGGAGGTGGCCGACGGCAAGCTGACTGGGCGCGTGCTCGGCGACATCGTCGACGCCCAGGGCAAGGCCGACTGGCTCAACCGCATACGCAGTCAGCTGGGCTTGGAGAAGGCACAGGTCATCGCCATGGGCGACGGCGCCAACGACCTGAAAATGATGGCCGAGGCCGGCGTCAGCATCGCCTACCACGCCAAGCCGGTGGTGCGGGCGCAGGCCAGCTATGCGCTGAATCAGGTGGGGCTGGACGGGGTGGTTCCCTTGCTTGGCGATACCGGAAACACCGGCTAAAGAAAATCTGCCGGCCGCCGTTAAACCATTGAGTGCCCAATCAGTCATAATATCGAACCACCGCGACCAGGATCCCCCGTGAAAATCGACAAGCGCATCACCCCGCCCGCCGCCTCCAAAGTGTCCTCAGCCAAGGGCAAAGGGTCGGGCAAGACACCCGCCCCGGCTGCTGGCGGCAGCGATTCGCTGACGCTGACCGAATCGAGCACCCGCATCCGTTCGCTCGAGTCCGAACTGGCTTCGGTCGACATCACCGATACCGGCAAGGTGGAGTCGGTCAAGGCCGCGCTCGCCAGCGGTACCTTCGCGGTCGACGCCGAAGTGGTGGCCGACCGCCTGATCGACCACACCAAGGAAGCCCTGCGCAAGCGTCCTCGCAAGAAGTGATTTCACCCGGATTCCGGCAAGCCCGCGGCTGAAAACCGCGGGCTTTTGTTTTTCAGCTGGAATAAAATCGGTGCCTGAAACTTCTTTGGGGCTCGACATGAACGAAATCGTTTTGCCCGTCACCGGCATGACCTGCGGTGGTTGCGTCAACAGCGTACACAAAGTCCTGGCGGCCCTGCCGGGCGTGCAAAGCGTCGAGGTCACGCTGACGCCCGGTCAGGCGCGGGTGATGCTCGATCCCGCCCGGGTTGACCGCGCGGCGCTGGTTCAGGCCATCATCGATGCCGGGTTCGGCGTAGGTGACTGACCCCTCCCTCCGCAACCAGGATTTACCTCACAGGGTTTCCAGCGGCTCGGGGCAATGCACGCCGTTGCCCTGCACATAATCCACCCCGATCTGACGCAGCAACGCGAGCGTCTGCTCCGACTCGACATACTCGGCCACGGTTTTCAGCCCCATCTGATGGCCGATGCGATGAATCGCATCGACCATGGAGAGATCGATGGCATTGCTCGCGATGTCGCGCACAAATGCGCCGTCGATCTTGAGGTAATCCACTTTCAGGTTTTTCAGATAGGTGAAGGACGACAGGCCGCTGCCGAAATCGTCCAGCGCAAAGCGGCAGCCAAACTCGCGCATGGCATCGATGAATTCGTTGACGACGGCAAGGTTGCCGATGGCCGCCGTTTCGGTGATTTCAAAGCACAGATGCGGCCCCAGCGCAGGATTTTCCTGCAGACAGACCAGCAGCATGCGGCGGAACGCCGGGTCTTTCAGCGATGCGCCTGACAGATTCACTGCAAACAGGATGTGTTGCTCTCGCCCGGCCGCCAGATACCGCTGGCACAGGCGCAGCGTTTCCTCGATGACCCAGCTGTCGATCGAAGGCATGATGGAATAGCGCTCGGCCGCCGGAATAAACGCCATCGGCAGAATTTCGCTGCCGTCGTCGTCCACCATCCGCAGCAACAGCTCGACATGGCGGACCGGCTCTACCGCACTATCGGTACGGCGAATTTCCTGCCATGACAGGCGCAGGCGATGTTCTTCCAGCGCCCGCTGGATGCGTGTCACCCACTGCATTTCACCGCGATGGCGCGCCAGATCGATGTCGCGACTTTCATAGACATGAATCTGGTTGCGGCCTCGGTCCTTGGCCACATAGCATGCGGCATCCGCCGCCGACAGCAGGTTTGCTGCGGTGCCGCTGTCGCGATTGATCGCCACCATGCCCACGCTCATGCCTACCGCAAAAATTCGATCGCCCCATTTGAAGCGGAAGCGCTGCACTTCGGCACGGAAAGTGTCTGCCACTTCCAGCGCATCATGGATGCTGCAGTTTTCCAGCAGCAGGGCAAATTCGTCGCCACCCAGGCGGGCCAGGGTGTCGCGTTCGCGCAGATTGCCCTTGAGCAACAAGGCCAGTTGGCGCAGCAGTTCGTCACCTGCCGCATGGCCACAGGAATCGTTGATCACCTTGAACTGATCGAGGTCCATGTAGCACAGGGCGTGCTCGCGGTCCTGCTGGAGGGCCGACAGCAGCGTGCGTTCCAGCCGCTGCTCGAACTCGCGGCGATTGATCAGCCCGGTCAGCGCATCGTGGCTGGCCTGATACACCAGGCGCGCGGTGGCCTGGTCGATCTTTTCCTGCATCTGATCCTGCATTGTCTGCAAGTGGGCCGCCATGTGATTGACTCCACGCTGCAGCATGCCCAGTTCGGCCTCACCCGTTTGCGCGACCCGTTCGTCCAGATGCCCCTCGCCGATGCGGCTCACCGTGTGGGTCAGGGCAAGAATCGGTCGCGTGATCTGCCGTCCGATGCGCCAGGCAAGATAGAGGCTGACGCTCAGTCCCGCCAGCAGGATGACCAGGCTGCGCAGGATGGCATCGTGCTGGCTCTGGATAGTGGTACTGCGCGAGACATCCAGCCCGACCCAGCCCAGCAGACGGGTCTGGGTGCCCGATGGCGCAGCATGTTCGTCAAGCGGGCTGAAGTCATCCACCACCACCTCGGTACGGGTGATCGGCGCGTAGTAAACCAGCCGGTCCGGGTGTTCGATCTGATGGATGCGATCGCCGGGCAGTTCGCCCTTGACGGATTCCGTCCAGGTGCCGAGGCCAACCTGCGCCAGCCGTTCGCCGTTGTCCGCAAACACTGCCACCCCACGAATATCGGGCTCGATGGCCGCTTTTTCAAGCAGCGTCTGCAGCACCTCGAGATTACCCGAGGCGACGCCATATTCGGCCGCCGGTGCCAGCTGACGAGCAATCGCCACGGAACGGGTACGCAGCGACTGGTCGAGATCGTCGATTTTCCCGGTGATGAGCTGAAACAGCAGCAGCACTCCGATGATCGCCGCCGGAACCATGGCCAGGCCGATCACGCGACCGCGTATCCCCAATGACGTCGCCATCAGCGCGCGCCCCCCAAACGCTTTTCCAGCTCGGCTTCAGGCGGCAAAGCGAAACCGAGCGAGCGCGCCACCTGGTCGTTGATCGAAATGCTGAAATAGGCGGGATAGGCAGGCGGCGGCAGGCGCAGGGGCACACCGTTCAGGGCTGCGTTCACCCATTCGGCCGTCTGCCGGCCGATTTGCGCGGGGCTGGAATGCAGCGACAACAGTGCACCCGCCCGCGTCAGCGAACGCGAATAGCCCAAAACAGGGACGCGGTAACGGTAAGACGTCAGGAACAGGCTTTGTGCGGTGTTGCGGTTGAATACCAGCGGATCGGGTACCGCCAGCAGCAGCTCGACTTCCGACAGCACGTTTTCGAGAGGCGAAATCAGCCGTTCCTCGCTGGCCAGCGTGCCATGCACCAGACTGAGCCGCTGCGCCCGCAAGGTCTCGTCCAGTTCCCCGATCAGACCGCCCTGTTCGGCACCCAACAGCACGCCCACACGCTGCACCTCGGGGAAGGCCAGGCGAATCAACCGCCCCTGCCGCTCGAATGGTTGATCGAGATAAATTGCGGATGCGCTACGGCGCCCGCCATCGGTCAGGCGGGTGCGTCCGTTTCTGTCATACCAGGCCCGCGGAACGAGCACCGCCAGCACGGGAGCTCGAAGTGGCAGTGCCGCGAGCGATTCGGCCGCGCGCACCCCCACGGCAACGACCAGACGCGCCTCACTCAGCGAGGAAACGGACAGGCCCTCGGCGTATACCCGGCTAGCCGTATGGGGTGTGTCGTCCAGATAGGCGCCGATGACCTGATACACCTCATGGTAGGGCGCCGAGTCATCACTCAGCACCACGGCCACCCGCGCGGCGGCCGCCGGTCCCGACGCTGCGATCAGGCAGGCGAGTGCCAGCCCCATCTGCATGATGCGAAGCAGTTCAGAGCTTCTGCGCGACAGCCAAACGGTCAAACCGCCCCCTGCTCCGCATCCCACAGGCATGCACCCTTGCTTTCCCTGGCTATCGCCTCGAGCAGACTTGCATGCGCGCTGAGTTCCTCGCCCGACGCAGGCAACAGCACGGGTCTGGGCCGCGTGCGCGCAGCGGCCTGGCTGGCCTCGGTGCTGCGTGCCTCCAGGCCGATCGACAGGCTTTCCTGTCCGCGCGTCAACGCCAGATACACCGCCGCCAGCAACTCGCAGTCGAGCAATGCACCGTGCAGCGTGCGCGCCGCGTTGTCGACGCCATAGCGCTTGCACAGCGCATCCAGGTTGTTGCGCTGGCCGGGGTGCAGCGCCTTGGCCATCGCTAGCGTGTCGGTCACGCCGTCGCACCAGGTGGCCAGCGGCGCCATCTCCAGCAGCCGCAACTCCATATTGAGGAAACCGACGTCGAACGGCGCATTGTGGATGATGAGTTCGGCACCCTGGATGAAGTCGACGAATTCCTGCGCGACGTCGGAAAAGCGCGGCTTGTCCTGCAAAAATTCGGGGGTGATGCCGTGCACCTGCATCGCCCCGGCGTCGATGTCGCGATCCGGGTTGACGTAACGGTGCAGGTGGTTTCCGGTGAGCCGCCGGTTGACCATTTCCACCGCCGCCACCTCGATGATGCGGTGTCCCTGGTTGGGGTCGAGGCCGGTGGTTTCGGTATCCAGAATGATTTGTCGCATTTTTTATATTCAGTGTTGCTGGGCCTGCAGCACGCCCTGGTTGGCCAGCGCATCGGCGCGTTCGTTTTCGGGATGGCCCGCGTGACCGCGCACCCATTTCCATTCGATGCGATGCAGCTGGCTCAAGGCATCCAGTTGCAGCCACAGATCCTGGTTCTTCACCGGCTTGCCGTCTGCAGTGCGCCAGTTGCGACGCTTCCAGCCCGACATCCATTCGCTGATGCCTTTTTGCACGTATTGCGAATCGGTGTGGACCTCGACCGTGGACGGGCGCTTCAGTGATTCCAGCGCGCGGATCACCGCGGTCATCTCCATGCGGTTATTGGTCGTATTGGGCTCGCCCCCGCTGATTTCCTTGCGGTGCCCGCCCGCCACCAGCAACGCACCCCAGCCACCCACGCCGGGATTGCCCTTGCAGGCGCCATCGCTGTAGATGTAAATGGTGTCAGCGTTCACGACGTACCCGATACTGTTTGAGATTGACCACCTTGGCTGCCGGCGATAATAAACGCTGCGCCACCGGCGTTTTCCACTGCGGCAAAATAATATTCATGCCCTGCACGCGCTTGACCGCCTGCAGTAAATACACGCCGCCGCCCATGGCCCACCAGCGGTCACCGGCGGGCTCCATGAAACGCAATCGGCGCAGCCAGTTCTCGCGGTTGACTGGCGGACGGTAGCAGCACATGCTGCCCGCCGCCACCTCAAGTCCGAGCAGCACCATCCAGTCCTTCACCCGCGAAATGTTCAAGAAGCTGCCATTCCATGGATAACCGCGTTCGCCACCCTGCAGCTTGCGCGCCAGCCCCCACAGGCTGCGCGGATTGAAACCGGCCAGTACCAGACGGCCTTCCGGGCGCAATATACGTTCGGCCTCGCGCAGCACCTGGTGCGGATTGGCGCTGAATTCGAGCACATGCGGCAGCAGCAGCAAGTCGAGCGACTGGCTCTCGAACGGCAGGAACATGGGGTCGGCGCGCACCAGGGCGGGCGGCTCCACCGCGCAGGTCACGCGCAGCGGAATGCGGCTGTTACGCAGGAAGTCGATCTGCGGCAGCCCGACCTGAACCGCATTGAAGCCGAACACGTCCGATACCGCATTGTCGAAATAGCGCTGCTCGCGAAACAGCAGATGCTGCCCCAGCGGCGTTTCGAACCATTCCGTATTCAGCTTGGATAACATAGCGACTCCTCCTGTCCGGCAGTCCTCTCATGTTGACGCTCACGCCCCTGCCCGCATTCGAAGACAATTACATCTGGGTCCTGCACGACGACCGTCACGCGGTGGCAGTCGATCCCGGCGATCCCGCGCCGCTGATCGCCTTTCTCGACGCCCATCAGCTTGCACTGACCACCGTGCTCATCACCCACCATCATCGCGACCATACTGGCGGCATCACCCGGCTGCGTCAACGCTACGACTGCGCCATCTACGCGCCGGACAACCCCCGCATTCCCGCCGTCACCCACGTCCTGCGCGGCGGCGATTCGGTGGACCTCGCCGAACCGGAATTGCACTTCGAGGTGCTGGCCACGCCGGGTCATACGCTCGACCACATCAGCTATGTCGGTCACGGCAGTCTGTTCTGCGGCGATACGGTATTCGGCTGCGGCTGCGGCAAGCTGTTCGAAGGCAGCCCGGCGATGATGGCCGCCAGCCTCGACGCCATTTTAGCGCTGCCCGATACTACCCGGGTCTGCTGCGCGCACGAATTCACCTTGAGCAATATTGACTTTGCCAAAACCATTGACGGCGACAACCCCGCGCTGCTTG
>JAIBFE010000284.1 GCA_019459705.1 Thiobacillus sp.
AACCCCCACGCCTTGCGGCGCTGGAACCTAAATCCAGTGCGTCTACCAATTCCGCCACTCTCGCGGCGTGGCCGCAAAACTATCGACCGATAAGTGTAATATAATCAATGCGATGCTGTCACCCAAGCCCACCCGGCATCCCGCCTAAGTCATTATTCCCATTCCGTTTTTTGTTGCCGGTGCCGGTCGATCACTACGAAAACTTCCCCGTTGCGTCCTGGCTGCTGCCCAAACGGCTGCGCCGACCGGTCGAGGCCATTTACCGGTTTGCCCGCAGCGCGGACGACATTGCCGACGAGGGCGATGCGCCGCCAGCCGAACGGCTGGCCCAGCTTGCCGCATACCACAGCGAACTCGATCGCATCGAACGTGGCGACGCCCCCACCGATCCGGTGTTCGGTCCGCTGGCAGCCGCGATTCGCGAACACGCCATTCCGCTCGCCCCGTTTCGCGACCTGCTGTCGGCCTTCGCGCAGGACGTGGAAAAGAAACGCTACGCCAGCTTCGGCGAAGTCATGGACTATTGCCGCCGCTCCGCAAACCCGGTGGGCCGCCTGATGCTGCATCTGTACGGCGACCACGACCCGCGTCATCTGGCCTATTCCGATGCCATCTGCAGCAGCCTGCAACTGATCAACTTCCTGCAGGACATCGCGGTCGACTACCAAAAGGACCGCGTTTACCTGCCGCAGGACGAGTTGGCCGCGCACCACGTCAGCGAAAAGCAGATCGCCGAGGGTGACACGCGCGGTCTGTGGCACATGATGATGCACCGGCAGATCGAGCGTGCACGCAAGCTGCTGCAGGCCGGGGCACCGCTCGGTCGGACGCTCAAGGGCCGAATTGGGCTTGAGCTGCGGGTGACCATCCTCGGCGGCGAGACCATCCTGAGGAAGCTGCACTCCGATCCCGGCTGCGTGTTCCACGACCGTCCGGTACTGACCAAAAAGGACTGGATTTTCATGCTCGCGCGCAGCCTTCACTGAACATGGACGCCCATCAGTACTGCCAGGAACGTGCTGCCGCCAGCGGTTCCAGCTTCTATTACAGCTTCGTTTTTCTGCCGCCGGAGACGCGGCGCGCGATCACGGCGTTCTACGCGCTGTGCCGCGAGCTCGACGACGTGGTCGACGAATGCCACGAGCGGCAGGTGGCCGAAGCCAAGCTCGACTGGTGGCGTACAGAGATCGCCCGCTTCGCGGCGGGCGAACCGGAACACCCCGCTACCCGCGCTCTCGCCGACACGCCGCAGGGGCGCGCGATTCCGGCTGCGCTGCTGCTGGAGATCGTCGACGGCATGGCGATGGACCTCGACCATACGCGCTATCCCGATTTCAAGTCACTCCATCTCTACTGCTATCGCGTCGCAGGTGTGGTAGGTGAAGTGGCAGCAGCGATTTTCAGCGGGCCGCGCAGCGACCACGACCGTGACATCCGCCGCTATGCGCACGAACTGGGGCTCGCGTTCCAGCTCACCAACATCATCCGCGACGTCGGCGAGGATGCACGGCGCGGACGCATCTATCTGCCACAGGACGAACTGGCGCGTTTCGATGTGCGTGAAGCCGACCTGCTGGACGGACGAGAAACGCCTGAGTTCAAGGCGCTGATGCAGTTCCAGTACGAGCGCGCCGTCGCGCATTATGAAAGCGCGCTTGCCGCCCTGCCTGCCAGTGCACGCCGCGCGCAGCGTCCCGGCTTGGTGATGGCGGCAATCTACCGCACCTTGCTCGACGAGATCCGCCGCGCAGACTTCCCCGTCCTGCGCGCGCGCGTGGCGCTCACGCCCTTGCGCAAGCTGTGGCTCGCCAGCAGGACCTGGCTGTTTCCATGAAACCGAAGGTTGCCGTCATCGGTGGCGGCTGGGCCGGCTGCGCCGCCGCGCTGACACTGGCCGAAGCGGGTGTCGCGGTCACGCTGCTAGAGGCCAGCCGCACGCTCGGCGGACGCGCACGCGCCGTCGAACTCGAAGGCCAGGCGCTCGATAACGGCCAGCACATTCTGCTCGGCGCCTACGAACAGACGCTGCAGCTGATCGACCACCTGCGCCCCGCCGCAGCGCCCGAAGGCCTGTGGCGCCTGCCGCTCACCCTCGACCAGCCGCCCGAGTTCAGTCTCGCCTGTCCGCGCCTGCCGGCACCGCTGCATCTGCTGGCAGGCCTGCTCGGCGCCCAGGGGCTGGGCTGGCGCGAGAAGCTGGCCGCCGCACGCTGGGCGCATGCCTTGCTGAATGACGAGAACATGCCGGGCCATCTGAACGTCAGTCAGCTCACCCGCAGCCAGCCCGCAAGGCTGAACCGCCTGTTGTGGCATCCGCTCTGCATATCCGCCCTCAACACGCCGCCGGACATCGCCAGTGCGCAGGTTTTCCGTAACGTGATCCGTGCGGCCTTCGGCGGGCGCACGCACCACAGCGACATGCTGTTGCCGCGCCGCGACCTGACGGCCCTGTTCCCCGCACCGGCGGCTGCGCGCGTAACCGAGCTCGGCGGTGAAGTCCGTCTGTCCAGCAGGGTAAGCGCGCTCGAAGCGACAGCGACTGGCGTCACACTGGCCACGCGCGACGCGACGGCCACCTACAGCCACGTCATCCTCGCTGTCGCACCGCAACATCTGGCGGCATTGGCTGCGCCGCTTCCCGCGCTCGACTCGCTCGCGCGCGAGGTGTCGGCCTACGGCTATCAGCCGATCGCGACCGGGTATGTGCAGTACGATCCGGCGTTCCGGTTGAAAAAGCCGCTATTCGCCCTATCGAATGGTCCTGCGCAATTTGTATTCGACCGCGGGCAGAGCCACGGCCAGGCGGGCTTGCTGGCGTTCGTCGCCAGCGCCGCGACCAATCTGTCCGAGGGCTGGCTGGACGAGGCCGAAGCCCAGTTGCAACGCGTCGCCGAGCCGGGCGCCGCACGCTGGCGCAAACGCGTCGTCGAAAAGCACGCAACCTACGCGTGCATACCTGACATGGCCCGCCCGCCGGCTTGCACCGCACACCCGTGCATCTTCCTGGCCGGCGACTACACGGCCGGGCCCTATCCCGCCACGCTCGAAAGTGCAACGCAGAGCGGAGTACAATCGGCCGGCGCTTTACTCGAACAGCTATGAAAGACTACACCCCCCGTCCTGACCTGCTTGCAGGCCGCGTCATCCTCGTCACCGGCGCCGGCTCGGGCCTTGGCCGTGCAGCCAGCCTGGCTTACGCACGCCACGGCGCCACGGTTGCCCTGCTGGGCCGCAACGAAGCCAAGCTCGAAGCGGTATACGACGAAATCCTGGCCGCCGGCGGCCCCGAACCGGCGATGTTTCCCTACGATCTCGCCACTGCCGACGACCGCAGCCTGGAAACCCTCGCTAATACCATCGCGCATCACCTGAAACGTCTCGATGGCGTACTGCACAGCGCGCACCAGTTTTTCAGTCTGACACCGCTCCACCTGCAAACCCTGGAACAGTGGCAAACCCTGATGCGCGTCAATCTGATTGCCCCGTTTGCGCTGACCCGCGCGTGCCTGCCCTTGCTGCAACAGGCGCAAGATGCATCCGTGATCTTCACCGGCGAAACCCATGGCCATCACCCCAGTGCCTATTGGGGCGGCTATGCAGTGGCCAAGTCGGGGCTCGAAACCCTGACCCGCGTCTGGGCCGATGAACTCGGCGCAGACGGCAATCCGCGCATCAACACGCTGATTCCAGGTCCGGTCGCGACCACCTTGCGTTCGCGTACCCATCCCGGACTTGCACCCGAAACCGTCGCCAGCGCCGATGACCTGATGCCGTGGTATCTGTACCTGATAGGTGCGGACAGCCGTGCGATACGTGGCCAGATTGTGGAATGCCAGACCTGACGTTCGCCCCGCCGTGGAACCTGGCACCATGAAAATCGGCCGCTACGAAATTCTCGCTAAAATCGGCCAGGGTGCGATGGGCACGGTTTACCGGGCACGTGACCCGCTGATTGAGCGCACTGTGGCCATCAAGACGGTGTCCCTGGCGCAACTGCGGCAGGAAGGCGCTGATGCGGAATCACGTTTCCTGCGCGAGGCGCAAAGCGCCGGCCGCTTGTCTCATCCCAGCATCGTGACCATTTACGACGTGGGCGAAGCCGATGGACTCGCCTACATCGCCATGGAGCATCTTTCCGGTGCGACGCTGCGCGACGTCATGAACAAGGGCCCGATACCGCTTGATCTGGCGCTCGACACCGCCATGCAAATGGCCGAAGCACTGGCGTTCGCACACGAACACGGGGTCATCCACCGTGATATCAAACCCGCCAACGTCGTCATTACCGGCCAGCGCGGACGCGTCAAGCTGACCGATTTCGGCATCGCCCACCTCGTCAACAGTGACCACACCCAAACCGGTCAGATGCTCGGATCGCCACGCTATATGTCGCCTGAACAGGCCATGGGGCGCGAGATCGATGGACGCTCGGATATTTTTTCGCTCGGTGCCGTGCTGTACGAAATGCTCACGGGACACTATGCATTCGACGGCGACAGTCTGCCCACCATCGTGTATCGCGTAATCCACGAAACACCGGTACCCGCCACCTCTCTGCGCCCCCAGTTGCCCGCCGGGCTGGCCAGCCTGCTGGCACGCATGCTCGACAAAAATCCGGGGACACGGCCCGATGCGCGCGCACTGGTCAACGCCCTCCATGCCCTGCTCCCGACAGCACAACCCGTAGCTGCGCCAGTGCCTTCCAACCGCATCTCGCGCCTACTGCCCATGCTGGCATTTGGCGCGCCCGTCGGCGTATTGCTGCTGATCGGGGTAGGCATCATCGTCATCGAACACTTCCTGCCCCCCCTGCCCAAGGAGGTGCCCGTCCTGCCCCCTCCAGGCGTCAGTTCTTCGCAGGATGCCGCATCAAAGCCGAAGACCCCTGACAGCCCGTCTCCGACTGCGCCCACCGCAACCGAACATCCGGCAAGCAAGGCGTTTGTTGAATTGTCGGACGCCTATCTTGCCGGCCTCGACAAAAAGCAGGTCGAATTGCGCATCAAGCGCACCGAACTTCTGCTGGAATACACCAAACGTCATCCCGACGTGGTGCAAATCGACCGACAACTCGAACAGCTTCGTGCTGAACGCCGCAGGTATCTGCGGCAAAAACAGAAAAACTAGACGGGTTACCAGTTGGTCTCGCGCTCGGCCGTTGCCGACACCTTGTGGATGCTGAGGTCGGCACCATTGAATTCGGCTTCCGCATCCAGCCGCAGACCCACCAGCTGCTTCAGCACGCCATAGACAACCAGACTGCCGAGTGCGGCCACCGCCACGCCGCCTAGCGTGCCGACCAGTTGAGCCGCCAGGCTGACTCCACCCATGCCGCCAAGCGCCTGGGCACCGAAAATGCCAGCTGCAATGCCGCCCCACGCTCCGCACAGACCGTGCAACGGCCACACTCCGAGCACGTCGTCGATCTTCCATTTGTTCTGCGTCACCATGAACATCCACACGAACAGTGCGCCAGCAATCGCGCCGGTGGCGAGCGCCCCGAGCGGATGCATCAGGTCTGAACCGGCGCATACCGCAACCAGGCCGGCCAGCGGGCCGTTGTGGATGAAGCCCGGGTCGTTGCGGCCGATCACCAGCGCGGCGAGCGTGCCGCCCACCATCGCCATCAGGGAATTCACCGCCACCAGGCCCGACACCGCCTCGATCAGTTGCGCCGACATCACGTTGAAGCCGAACCAGCCCACCGTCAGGATCCACGCACCGAGCGCGAGGAAGGGAATGTTGGACGGCGGGTGAGCCGAGACCATGCCGTCCTTGGTGTAGCGCCCGCGTCGCGCGCCCAGCAGCAGCACCGCAGGCAGGGCGATCCAGCCACCGACGGCGTGCACCACCACCGACCCGGCAAAGTCGTGGAATTTCGCACCGGTCGTCGCCGCCAGCCAGTCCTGGATGCCGTAGTTGCCGTTCCAGACGATGCCTTCATAGAAAGGGTAGACCAGCCCGACCAGCGCGAACGTGGCGGCCAGTTGCGGATTGAAGCGGGCGCGCTCGGCGATGCCGCCCGACACGATGGCCGGAATCGCCGCGGCAAACGTCAGCAGAAAAAAGAACTTGACCAGATCGTAGCCATTCCTGGCCGACAGCACCTCGGCGCTGGAAAAGAAGCTGACCCCGTAGGCGACGCTGTAGCCGATGAAGAAATAGGCAATGGTGGAGACCGAAAAGTCGGTGAGGATCTTGACCAGGGCATTGACCTGATTCTTCTTGCGCACCGTGCCAAGCTCGAGAAAGGCAAACCCTGCATGCATGGCCAGCACCATGATGCCGCCCAGCAACACGAACAACACATCACTGCCTGATTTCAACGCATCCATACAGCCGCTCCTTTGATAGCCGGCTGATCGAAGCAAGCAACATTCCAGCTACTTAAGTCATTGATTATAAAAAAAACAACTTCCGTGGAGACGGATTGATTGCACTACATAAGTGCATGGCAATGCGTTGCGCACTGCCAAAGTGCGTCATTTCCGGTCGTGCTCGGATTCAACCTGGCCAGATTCGATGCGGTCGAGCTCGGCATCCATGTCGGCCTGCGACATCGGTGTGTAATCCGCTTCGGCTTCGGGCTGGGTCTTGGTGATCATCGCTGCGACGAGGATACCCAGTTCGTACAGAAGCCACATCGGCACGGCAAGCATGAACTGAGAAATCACGTCGGGTGGCGTGAAGATCGCGCCAATGACGAAGGCGCCGACGATGACGTAGGGGCGGATCTCACGCAGCTTGGCCACTGACACCATGCCCATCTTGACCAGCAGCACCACGGCAACCGGAACTTCAAAGGTGAGGCCGAATGCCATGAACAGCGTCATCACGAAATCAAGGTATTTGCCGATGTCAGTCATCACGGCGACGCCTTCTGGCGCCACACCGACGATGAAACCGAACACGATCGGAAACACCAGGAAGTAGGCGAATGCCATTCCCAGCAGGAACAGGATCACGCTGGCGATCACCAGCGGCACGCCCAGGCGCTTCTCATGCTGATAGAGCCCAGGCGCGACAAACGCCCAGGCCTGATAGAACACCCACGGCAGCGCAAGCAGAAAGGCGGCCATCATGGTGACCTTGATCGGCACGAAGAACGGCGTGGTGACCTCGGTGGCGATCATCTGTCCACCCTGCGGCAGGGACGCCAGCATGGGCTTGGCCAGCAGCGCATAGAGATCCTGCGCCCAGGGAAACAGGCAGATAAAGATCACCACCACTGCGATCACCGCACGCAGCAGCCGGTCGCGCATTTCGATGAGATGCGAGATAAAGGTGTCTTCAGTGTGGCTCATGAGGTCTTTCGGGCAGACGCGTCCGCACGGTTTCCACCACGGCAGAGGGTGTTGCCACGACGTTCTGGTCAGGCTCGTCGAGCGGCAGGCTCTGCTGCGGCGTGCGCTCAGCCTCGACCTGCTTCATGGCAGGCTCGGTGACGAGGCGATCGCCCTCGGTCACTGCCATTGACGCCACCACCTTGTTGACGTTATCCGCCTCATTGCGTAGATAGTCGTCGACCACCGTCGCCTGCTGCTGAACATCGGATGACACCGACTCGATCGATTCCTTGAAGTTTTGCCCGATCTTGCGCATTTCCTCCAGCTGCATTTCCTGGCTGATGTCCGACTTCACGGACGACACATAGCGCTGCATGCGGCCGTACAGATGCCCGGCCGTGCGCGCCACCTTGGGCAGGCGCTCCGGGCCGATGACGATCAGCGCCACCACGCCGATGACGATGAGTTCAGTGAAACCGATATCGAACATAGTTCAGATGCAAGACGCAAGATCCAAGGAACGCCCTTGTCACTTGCAGCTTGCTTCTCAGCTCTGCTGTTTGTCCTTGACTTCGACGTCGATGGTGCGCCCCTGCTGATCGGCGCTGTCGCCTACCTTGGGTGCGTCCTCCTTCATGCCTTCCTTGAAGCCCTTGACCGCGCCACCCAGGTCGCTGCCGATGTTGCGCAGCTTCTTGGTGCCGAAAATCAGCAGCACAACGACCAGAACGATCAGCCAATGCCAGATGCTAAAGCTACCCATGGTATTTCTCCTTTTGGTTTAACTACGCTTGACGGGATCCCCCCCGCCAAATACGTGAACGTGAATGTGAAACACTTCCTGTCCACCGCCGCGTCCAGTGTTGATCAGTGTCTTGAAGCCGGCATCGAGCCCCTGTTCACTTGCCAGGCGTGGCGCCAGCAGCAGCATCTTGCCGAGCAGCCGTTCATGCTCCGCGCCGCAGTCGGCCAGCGTCGCGATGTGCGCTTTCGGAATGATCAGGAAATGCACCCGCGCGAACGGATGGATGTCATGAAACGCCAACACCTCGTCGTCTTCGTAGACCCTGCTGCCCGGGATCTCGCCGACAACGATCTTGCAGAAGATGCAGTCATTCATGTCGGTTCGCCTTTTCAGCCAGTCCTGACAGGCCCTCGCGGCGCGCCAGCTCGTTCAGCACGTCCGCCGGCTTCAGCCCCTTGTGCGCCAGCAGCACCAGGGTATGAAACCACAAATCGGCAACTTCGTAGATGATCTTTTCGGCCTGGTCGTCCTTGGCCGCCATCACGGTTTCGGTCGCTTCCTCGCCGATCTTCTTCAGGATGGCGTCAGTGCCCTTGGCATACAGCCTGGCCACGTAGGAACTGTCTGGCGACGCCTGCTTGCGCGCTTCCAGCGTGTCGGCGATGCGGTCGAGGATGTCGCTCATTTGTAGATCTCGTCGGGATTCTTGAGAACGGGAGTCGTCGTCACCCAGTGATTGCTTTCAAGCTTCTGGAAGAAACACGAGCGCCGGCCGGTATGGCAGGCGATGCCGCCCACCTGCTCGATTTTCAGCAGCACCACGTCGTTGTCACAGTCCAGCCGGATTTCGCTGACGTTCTGCACGTGGCCCGACTCCTCGCCCTTGCGCCACAGCCGGTTGCGTGAACGCGAGAAGTACACGCCGCGCCCGGTGCGCGCGGTCTCTTCCAGCGCTTCGCGGTTCATCCACGCGACCATGAGGATATCGCCGCTGGCGGCGTCCTGCGCGATCGCCGGCACCAGGCCCTGCGCGTCCCACTTCACTGCGTCGAGCCAATTCGCGCTCATGCCCTGTCCAAATTCAAAAGATCGCGAAGGCAAGCCGCAGACAGTGCAGACAGCACGGCAAGCCGCAGCCGACAAAGAGATTGGGGATTTGGGCAGGGCATCACAGGCGCACCTCGATGCCGTGCTGCTTCATGTACTTCTTCGCCTCGTCGATGCCGTACTCGCCGAAATGGAAGATGCTCGCCGCCAGCACAGCATCCGCGCGGCCTGCCTTCACGCCATCGACCAGATGCTGCAGGGTGCCCACGCCGCCGCTGGCGATGATGGGGATGTCGACCGCATCGGAAATCGCGCGCGTAAGCTCAAGGTCGAAGCCGCTCTTGGTGCCGTCGCGGTCCATCGAGGTGAGCAGCAGTTCGCCGGCGCCCAGGCTTTCCATTTTTTTCGCCCACTCGATGGCATCGAGTCCGGTGGCGGTGCGGCCACCGTGGGTGAATACTTCCCAGTGATCGCCGACGCGCTTGGCGTCGATTGCCACCACGATGCACTGGCTGCCGTACCGGTCGGATGCGTCCTTCACCAGCTGCGGGTTGGTGACCGCCGAGGTATTGATGCTGACCTTGTCGGCGCCGGCGTTCAACAGACGCTGCACATCGCCCACCGCGCGCACGCCGCCGCCCACCGTCAGCGGAATGAAGACCTCGGACGCGACCGCTTCGATGATGTGGAGGATCAGGTCACGGTTGTCGCTTGAGGCGGTGATATCGAGGAAAGTCAGCTCGTCTGCCCCCGCCTCGTTGTAGCGACGCGCGATCTCGACCGGGTCGCCGGCGTCCTTCAGTTCGACGAAATTGACGCCCTTGACCACGCGGCCATTGGTGACGTCAAGACAGGGAATGATGCGTTTCGCTAACAAATCAGACTCCGAACACGCCGCCCGCCAGTTCGTCGGCGAGCTTCTGCGCCTCGGCAAAATCGAGCGTGCCCTGATAGATCGCGCGGCCGGTAATTGCGCCGATGATGCCGTCCTTGGCGACGGTGGACAGCGCCCTGACGTCGTCGAGATTGGTGACGCCGCCGCTGGCGATGACCGGAATCGACAAAGCCTGCGCCAGCCGCTGCGTGGCTTCGACGTTGACGCCGGTCAGCATGCCGTCGCGACCGATGTCGGTGTAGATGATGGCCTCGACGCCGTAACCTTCAAATCGCTTGGCGAGATCGATGACGTCGTGACCGGTGATCTTGGACCAGCCCTCGACGGCGATCTTGCCGTCCTTGGCGTCGAGCCCGACCATCACGTGGCCGGGGAAGGCATCGCAGGCCTCGTGCAGGAAGCCGGGGTTTTTCACCGCGGCGGTACCGATAATGACGTAGCGAACGCCATCGTCGAGATAACGCTCGATGGTGGCGAGGTCGCGAATGCCACCACCGAGCTGCACCGGCATCTCGTCGCCCACCGCATCAACGATGGAGCGGATCGCCGCGTCGTTGACCGGCTTGCCGGCAAACGCACCGTTGAGGTCGACCAGATGCAGGCGGCGTGCGCCCAGTTCCTTCCAATGACGGGCGGTCGCTGCCGGGTCCTCGGAAAAAACGGTGGCGCGGTCCATTTCGCCTTGTTCCAGGCGCACGCAGTGGCCGTCTTTAAGGTCGATCGCAGGAATAATTAACATGGCTGATCAGCAGGGTCGCACAGAAAAAATTAGGCGCAGGCAGCGCCGGACATGTCGCAGGCAGAATCGATCTCGCCCGGATTCCAGGTTACAAAATTGCCGAGCAGCGTCAAACCGTCATTCTGGCTTTTTTCCGGGTGAAACTGGACGG
>JAIBFE010000247.1 GCA_019459705.1 Thiobacillus sp.
GATCCCGAAGAACACCACGATCCCGACCAAGGCCTCGCAGGTGTTCTCCACCGCCGACGACAACCAGAGCGCGGTGACCGTGCACGTGCTGCAGGGCGAACGTGAAATCGCCTCCGGCAACAAGAGCCTCGGCCAGTTCAACCTGTCCGACATTCCGCCCGCGCCGCGCGGCATGCCGCAGATCGAGGTCACTTTCGACATTGACGCCAACGGCATCCTGCACGTCTCGGCCAAGGACAAGGCCACCGGCAAGGAAAACACCATCCGCATCCAAGCCAGCTCCGGCCTGAGCGAAGAGGAAATCCAGCGCATGGTGAAGGATGCCGAAGCCAACGCTGCCGAGGACCACAAGGCGCTCGAACTGGCGACTGCGCGCAACGCGGCTGACAGCATGATTCACTCGGTGAAGAAATCGCTGGCCGAACACGGCGACAAGGTGTCGGCCGACGAAAAGGCCGCGATCGAAGCCGCACTGAAGGAATGCGAGGAAGCCGTGCGCGAAGGCGACAAGGACACCATCGAAGCCAAGACCAATGCACTGGCCACCGCCAGCCACAAGCTCGCCGAGCAGATGTACAAGACCGAGCAGGCCCAGGCTCAGCCGGGTGCGGCGGCCGGCGGCGGCGCAGGTGCGGCGGACGACAACGTGGTCGATGCCGAATTCGAAGAGGTGAAGGACAAGTAAGGGGTTAGGAGCTAGGGGCTAGGGACTAGGGGAGGTCGCGCTTGTGCGCGGCCTTTCCTTTTCCCCCAGCCCCTCATCCCCTAGCCCCTAGATCCTAGATCCCAGCCCCTACAAAAATGAGCAAACGCGACTACTACGAAGTCCTCGGCGTCACTAAAAACGCCTCGGACGAAGAAATCAAGAAGGCCTACCGCAAGCTGGCCATGAAGCACCATCCTGACCGCAACCCGGACGACAAGGGCGCGGAAGAGAAATTCAAGGAAGCCAAGCAGGCCTACGAAATCCTGTCCGACTCGGACAAGCGCGCCGCCTACGACCAGTTCGGCCACGCCGGCGTCGACGGACAGGCCGGCATGGGTGGCGGTTACGGCGGGGGCAGCGGATTTTCCGATGCCTTCTCGGATATTTTCGGCGACATTTTCGGCGGTGGGGGCGGCGGCAATCGCCGCGACCGTGTCTATCGCGGTGCCGACCTGCGCTACAACCTGGAAATCGGGCTGGAAGAGGCCGCGCGTGGTACCGAGACCAAGATCCGCATCCCCACGCTGGAAGAATGCGGCGTGTGCCACGGCAGCGGCGCCAAGCCGGGCACCCAGCCGACCACCTGCACCACCTGCGGCGGCCACGGCCAGGTGCGCATCCAGCAGGGCTTCTTCTCGGTGCAGCAGACCTGCCCGCGCTGTGGCGGCACCGGCAAGATGGTGGCCGACCCCTGCACCGCCTGCCATGGCGAAGGCCGCGTCAAGAAGCACAAGACGCTGTCGGTGAAGATTCCTGCCGGGGTCGACAGCGGCGATCGCATCCGTCTCGCCGGCGAAGGCGAGGCCGGGGTCAACGGCGGTCCGTCGGGCGATCTCTACGTGGTGATCCATCTCAAGGATCACCCGGTATTCAAGCGCGACGGCGACGACCTGCATTGCGAAATGCCGATCAGCTTTGCCACCGCCGCGCTCGGCGGCGCGGTCGACAAGCCCACCCTGGACGGCCACGCCAAGATCAAGATTCCGGCCGAGACGCAGTCGGGCAAGGTATTCCGCCTGCGCGGCAAGGGCATCAAGGGGGTGCGCAGCCACGCCCCCGGCGACCTGCTGTGCCATATGCAGATCGAAACGCCGGTCAATCTCTCTGATCGCCAGCGTGAATTGTTGCGGGAATTCGAGGCCTTGAGCCCGGGGCGGAACAACAATCCGCGCGCGCAGTCATTCATGGACAAGGTCAAATCGTTTTTCGGGCAGTAAGTCTCGGGCCAGCGCTTGTGTGTCTGGCCCCGGGATGACGAAACCCTGCATGCCGACTGCTCGCTGACGGGTCCAGTGGCTCATTTCGATGGCTGTCATGCAGGTGTGTGGTCACATCAACAGACTGAAAGAGGAGAGCACTCATGCGCAAACCTTCATTAATCGCGGCAAGTTGTGCCGCTTTTATTGCGTTTCCCGCGATCGCTGCTGACGTCCCTGTAATCGTCAAAATCCCCAGGCTCACTGTCGAGGCTTCAGGAAAGATTGCCCATGCCGCGATGGATGCCTGCCGCAAGGGAGGCATCCAGATCGGCGTCACCGTGGTGGATCGCAGCGGCGACGCCATGGTGGTCCTGCGCGACACGCTGGCGCCGCGCATCACCCTGGAGGTCAGCCGGCAGAAAGCCAATACGGCTGTCAACTTCAATGCGGCCACCTCAGCGATGGAGAACCGCTTCACCCAGCCCTTCTCGGTCGGCAAGGTCGACGGCCTGGTGTTTTCCGCGGGCGGCGTACCGATCGAGGCCGCCGGCAACATCATCGGCGCGGTCGGTGTGTCCGGTGCGGCAACCGGGGAGCAGGACGAGGCTTGCGCCCGCGCCGGCATCCAGGCGATCCAGTTCGAGCTCGAAACAGCGGGCCTTTGATCCATCGGCTGGGGATCCCCTCAGCCGCAGTACATCGCCTCCGGCCATGGCAGGGGGCTTCATGCCATCGCACGTCCTTGCCTGGATTTTCAGGCAAGACATTGCATCAAAACTGCAGCGGCAGGCACGGTATCATTCGCGCCATGCCCGCATCCCGCCTGTCCGGCCCAGTCCATGACTGATCTCTTCCATAGCGAACACGCGATCGATTTCGAGCGTCGCTTCGGCGGTGTGTCCAGACTCTATGGTGCTGCCGCCTTCGAGCGCTTTCAACAGGCGCACGTCTGTGTCATCGGCATCGGCGGGGTCGGCGCCTGGACAGCCGAGGCGCTGGCGCGCACTGCCATCGGCCGGCTCACCCTGATCGACCCTGACCACCTGGCCGAATCCAACGTCAACCGCCAGGTTCACGCGCTGACGCACGAACTCGGCAAATCCAAGATTCTGGCCATGACGGAACGCATCCATGCCATCAATCCGCGCTGCCGGGTGACTGGCGTGGAGGAATTTCTCACGCCCGACAATATCGCCGGACTGCTGGCGGAGCGCTTCGATTACGTGGTGGATGCCATCGACAGCGCCCGCGCCAAGGTTGCACTGATCGCCTACTGCCGGCGGCAGAAGATCAGGCTGGTCTGCATCGGCGCCGCCGGCGGCCAGACCGACCCCGGCCGGGTGCAGCTGGCCGACCTTGCCCGCACCACCGAAGATCCCCTGCTGGCCAAGGTGCGTGCCCGCCTGCGCCGCGAGCATGGCTTTCCGCGCGAACCCGGGAAAAAATTTGGCGTCGACTGCGTGTATTCCACCGAACCTCTCGTCTACCCCGGAACCGAAGGCAGCGTCTGCTATGAACGCCCGGAGGACGCCCACCTGCATGGACTCAATTGCGCCGGTTTCGGCTCTGCCGTGTGCGTTACCGCCACGTTCGGCCTGCGGGCAGCGGCGCACGTGCTCAACCGGCTGGCAGCACGACCCGGGTAGGCGGCACGCGCGTGCTCCGAACATCACCCGAAAATTTTCCCATGTAGCTATCAAGCTTGCGGCAAGCGCTCCGATACTTCCTGTAGGAACCGTCAGATAGAGTGCATTAACCTTGTAGCCGTGAAATGAAATGCTCGCAGAAAGGTTTCATCATGGCGCTGCTCCTGCATGCCATGACCGGATGGAGCCACACTCAGGCCGCCACGCTGACGCTTCAGGTCACATCCGCAAGCGGAACGGGGATTGAAGACGCGGTGGTGTATCTGATGCCCGGCAAACCACCGGGCCGGCCGGTTCAGACTCCCACCGCGCGAATCGACCAGATCAACAAGGAATTTGTCCCGCTGGTATCGGTGGTGCAGACCGGCACCCGGATCAGTTTTCCCAACAAGGACAACATCCGCCACCACGTCTATTCATTTTCGGCGGCCAAGAAATTCGAGATCAAGCTCTACGCCGATACTCCCAGCAAACCGATCCTGTTCGACACAGCCGGCTATGTCGTGATGGGATGCAACATCCACGACCACATGATTGCCCACCTGCTGGTGGTGGATACGCCCTACTTTGCCAAAACCGATGCGAACGGCATGCTGAGGATCGCCGACGTGCCGCCCGGCGATTATTCGCTGATTGCCTGGTACTACATGCGGCCCGACAGGAATGCGCTGGTCATGCCGCTTTCCTTGAAAGCGGACATGACGCAGGCCATCAGCATCAGGACCCGTTCGTCGGATTGAGCCGGAAGCACACATGAAACCAGCCCGATTCAAGACACTGCAGAGCCGGATTTTCGTTTTCTTCTTTCTGCTGATTCTGGCGACGCAGCTGGGCAGCATCCTGATCACCAGCACGCTGGGGTTTTCCATCGTCAACAAGACGCTCGGCGAGGAACTGGAAACCGGCAAGCGTGTCTTCATTCGGCTGTTCGACCAGAACACGGCCTTTCTCACCCAGGGCGCACGCATCCTCGCGTCCGACTATGGATTCCGCGAAGCGGTCAGCAGCAACGATGCGGAAACCATCGCCTCGGCGCTCGACAACCACGGCGGCCGCATCAAGGCCGACCTGATGCTGTTCGTCGGTCTCGATGGCAGGGTCGTCAGCGGTTCCACAACCGCCCGTCAGGCAATCGATGCCAGCCAGCTGGCCTGGCTCAGCCCCCGCGAACCGCAACGCAACGCAACGGCCCTGATCGAGCGCATCAACGGCCGGCTTTATCAGCTCATCACCGTGCCGGTGACCGCCCCGCTGCCGATCGGCGCCATTGTCGCCGGCTTCCGGATCGACGCCGGACTGGCAAAGGACATCGGAAAAATCACCAATACCGACGTCAGCTACGTCAGCAAAGAAACGGATACCGGGTGGGCCGTCCATGCCAGCACGCTCAGCGGCGCACCGCTTGAAGCCCTCAGCCAGGCATTGGACACCGACAGGATCACGACCGATGCAATCACCGACGTATCGACCGGATCGGGCGTCTACCTCAGCCTGCGTACCCGTCTGCCCTCGCCCGGCGGACAGGAATCTGTCGCCGTGCTGCAAAAGTCGCTTGACCGCTCGTTGGCGCCGTTCCGCGACCTGCGCGACAAGCTGCTGATGCTGGGTGCCCTTGGCCTGCTGGTGTCAGGGCTATCGAGTCTGGCGATTGCGCGCAGCGTGACCCGCCCGATCAAGGCGCTGGCGGAGTTTGCACAGAAAATTGCGCAGGGTGATTATTCGGGAAAGCCGGTCATCACCGGCCAGAACGAAATCGCCGATCTGGCCAACGCGTTCGACCACATGAGCACAGAGATCGCTTCGCGTGAAGCCCACATCCTCGACCTCGCCTATCGCGACACCCTGACCGGCTTGCCCAACCGGGCGATGTTTCACGACCGCCTGCAGCAGGCGATCCATACCGCCCGGCGGCTGGGCAAGCCGCTCACCATCATGCTGATCGGACTGGATCGCTTCAAATATGTGAATGACTCGCTCGGCCATCACATCGGCGACTTGCTGTTGAAGGAAGTCGCGCGGCGTCTGCAGGACGCACTGCGGCGCGGCGCGGATACCGTGGCGCGCCTGGGTGGGGACGAATTTGCAGTGCTGCTGCCGACTGACGATATGGGAAGCGCACATAAAGTCGCGCGCAGCCTGCTGGATGCGCTGGAGAAATCAATGACGCTCGACGACCAGATCGTCGATGTACGCGGCAGCATCGGAATCGCGTCGGCGCCGCTGCATGGCGAGGACATCACCACGCTGCTGCGCTGTGCGGATGTCGCCATGCACCAGGCCAAACGCAACAGTTCAGGCTACGCGGAATACGATGCACGCTTCGACCACAACACGCTGGCGCGCCTGTCGCTGATGAGCGAATTGCGCGAAGCCGTGGAGCACGACCATCTGACCCTGTTCTATCAGCCCAAGGTCGATCTCAAGGACAGCGAGGCCCACTCGGCGGAAGCGCTGGTGCGCTGGATTCACCCTGAGCGTGGTTTCATCCCGCCCAACGATTTCATCCCCTTTGCCGAGCAGACCGGTTACATCAGGGCCATCACCACCTGGGTGCTGAACGAGGGGGTGCGGCAGTGCGCCGAGTGGGCACGCATGGGGCTGGAGGTGAATATCTCGATCAACATTTCGGCGCGTGATCTGATGAATGCCGATTTGCCGGATTATTTCACCGGACTGCTGAAGCAGCATGGTTGCGACGCGCAGCGCATTTGCCTGGAAATCACCGAAAGTGCCATTCTCGACGACCCCGGCCACGCGCTGGAAAACCTGCAGCGGCTGGATGCCATCGGCTGCAGGCTGTCGATCGACGATTACGGCACCGGCTACTCGTCACTCGCCTATCTGAAGCGGCTTCCGGTGAGCGAACTCAAGATCGACCGCTCGTTCGTGCAGAACATGGCCAGCGATCCCAACGATGTGGTCATCGTCCGTTCCACCATCGACCTGGCGCACAACCTCGGCCTGCACGTCGTGGCCGAAGGCGTGGAAAACGAAGCCATCCTCAGCCAGCTGTGCCTGCTGGGCTGCGACCAGGCACAGGGCTATCTGTTCTCCAGGCCGGTTTCCGCTGCCGATTTTCATGCCTGGGTGCAGGCGAAAACCTGGAAAGAGCAGTTGCGCCTGGCGCGCCAGGCCTGACTCAGTCAGGGCTGGGCCGCGGCAAACAACCGGAAGAAGTTCTGCGTCGTGACTTCACCCACGGCTTCGGCCGTCATCCCGCGCAGCCGCGCAATTTCCTCTGCCACATGCTTCACGTAACCGGGCTGATTGGTCTGCCCGCGATGGGGAACCGGTGCCAGATACGGAGAATCGGTCTCGATCAGCATGCGCTCCAGCGGGATGGCCGCCGCCACCTCGCGCAGGGCAGCGGCATTCTTGAAGGTGACAATGCCGGAAAACGAAATATAAAAATCCAGTTCGATGGCGGCCTCGGCCACCGCCAGACTCTCGGTAAAGCAGTGCATCACCCCGCCCGCCTCGCCCGCCCGTTCCTCGCGCATGATGCGCAGGGTGTCGTCAGCCGCGGCACGGGTGTGGATCACCAGGGGCTTGCGGCAGGCACGCGCGGCGCGGATGTGGGTGCGGAAGCGTTCACGCTGCCATTCGAGGTCACCGGTCAGCCGGAAATAATCCAGCCCGGTCTCGCCGATCGCCACCACCCTGGGATGGTCGGCCAGCGCAAGCAGGTCTTCCACCGTCGGTTCGGTGCACTCCTCGTGGTCGGGATGCACGCCGACCGAGGCATACACATTGCGGTGCGCTTCGGCCAGTGCACGGATTTCGGGGAATTTTTCCAGCTCCACGCTGATGCACAGCGCATGGCTCACCTGGTTGGCTGCCATGAGGTCGAATACCTCGGGCAGCTTGCCCGCGAGATCCGGGAAATTGATGTGGCAGTGGGAGTCGATATACATGCGGTGGCGAGCACCGCAAAGGTGCTACATGGTATGGGTTGGACGCACCGATTTTAACGAACCGCCGAGCAAACCTTCAATCTTGTTTTGCGCCGCCTTGCCGCTTTCGTTGAAGGCGAACTGCACGCCGACGCCCTGGGTACGGCTGCCGTGCGCGCCGGCGGGCGTCACCCACACCACCTTGCCGGATACCGGCAGCTTGGCGGGGTCGTCCATCAGGGTCAGCAGCATGAACACTTCCTCGCCCATCTTGTATTGCTTGTTGGTGGGAATGAACAGGCCGCCGCCCTTGATGAACGGCATGTAGGCCGCGAACAACGCGGATTTTTCCTTGATCGACAAGGAAAGCACGCCGGGGCGGACTTGGGCTGCGACATCATTGACTGCTGCATTCATGATCGTTTCTCTTCAATCAAACACGTGCCGGTACTGTATCAGCCAGGCCTGCAACTGCAGGCTGCGGTTGAGTGGATGCGCCAGCGTCCTGCCTTCGTTCGCCTGTATTCTCGCAAGCGCCAGCAGCTTCGCCAGATCGGCCGTTGTGCCCAGCCGCGCCAGCGCCTCGGCGAAATCGCGGTTGAACTGCACCCTGCCCTGCAACTTAACTGCCAGCAAATCGCCCAGCCACTTGTAGGCCACGTTGTGCCAGGTCTGCGGGCTGACTGTTTTCCAGCGTTCGCCCAGGGTCACCGGATCCAGCTGATCGGGGCGCGCCAAGCCTTCCAGCATGCCGAGGCGTTCGTCCAGTTCGCTGCCGTCGGCCCAGCGCTGCGCGTCGAGCGGCGTACCGCCGGAGAGCGCCAGCAGGTTCAGTGCATCGTCCACGCCCTGCCCGGCCCGCCACTGTGCCGCCTGATCGACAGGCGGCAGGCCGATGTCGAGCCGGGTGCAGCGGCTGCGGATGGTCGGCAGCAGACGCCGCGGCTGGTCCGAGACCAGCACGAATACCGTATTTAACGGCGGTTCCTCCAGTACCTTTAACAGGGCGTTGGCCGCTGCCAGGTTGAGGCTGTCCGCCGGATCGACCAGCACCACGCGAAAACCGGCCCGGTAGGTGGAGAGCTGGACGTAATCGACCGCCTCGCGCGCCTGGTCGACCTCGATCGCCGTGGCCATACGGGTTTCGCCTTCCTTGCCGGTTTTTTCCTGCAGCGTGACCAGCCGGAAGTCCGGATGCCCACCCGTCTCAAACCAGTGACAGGCGGCGCACTGGCCGCAGGCGGCGCCGTCGGGCTGCGGTTTCTCGCACAGCAGGGCCTGCGCCCACGCCAACGCCAGTTCGCTCTTGCCCACCCCGCGTGGCCCCGCCAGCAGCAGGGCCTGAGCCGGTCGTGCCCGGGTCGCCAGCAGGCGCTGCCAGGGAACTTCCAGCCAGGGATAGGGTGCGCTCACGCCAGCCCCTGCAACAACTGGCCGAGTTCCATTTGCAACTCGGCAATCGTGTGGCGCGCATCCAGCACGCGGATGCGCGCCGGCTCGGCCTGCGCACGGTCGAGATAGGCGTTGCGCACACGGCTGAAAAAGCTGTCGGCTTCACGCTCGAAACGGTCGGCGGCGCGTGCGGCCGAGCGGCGCGCTTCCGCCACCTCCGGCGGGACGTCGAACAGCAGGGTGAGGTCCGGCGCGAAGCCGCGCTGTACCCAGGCTTCCAGCGCGGCGATACGCTCGGCCGGGATGCCGCGCCCGCCACACTGGTAGGCATAGCTGGCGTCGGTGAAGCGGTCGGACACCACCCAGGCGCCGCGCGCCAGCGCCGGCAGAATCAGTTGAGCCAGGTGCGCCTGCCGAGCGGCAAACATCAGCAGCAGTTCGGTGTCAGGATCCATGTGCTGATGCAATAACAGTTCGCGCAGGGTTTCGCCAAGCGGGGTGCCGCCAGGCTCACGGGTGACGACGACCTCCCTGCCCTGGCCGCGCAGCCAGTCGGCGACGAAACCCAGATGGGTACTCTTGCCGGCGCCATCGACGCCTTCGAGGGTGATGAATTTTCCCTGCATGCTCATTTCTGGTACCGGTTCACTGCGCGGTTGTGCGCTGCAAGCGTGCTGGAAAACACATGAGTGCCGTCGCCGCGCGCGACGAAATACAACGCATCGGTCCTGGCCGGATTGAGCGCCGCCCGGATTGCCGCTTCGCTTGGCATGGCAATCGGCGTCGGCGGCAGCCCGGCACGGGTGTAGGTGTTATACGGTGTGTCAGTTTGAAGATCGGTTTTGCGCAAATTGCCGTCGAAACGCTCACCCAGTCCGTAGATCACGGTGGGATCGGTTTGCAGGCGCATCCCCAGCCTGAGCCGGTTGAGAAACACGCCGGCAATTTGCGGGCGCTCGAAGGCCGCACCGGTTTCCTTCTCCACGATCGAGGCCATGATGAGCGCCTCATAGGGCGCGCGATACGGCAGGTCCGGCGCACGGGCTTCCCAGGCGGCCATGAGCTTGTCGTGCTGCAGCCGGTAGGCGCGGCGCAAAACCTGAATATCGGACGAATGCGGCGCGTAGAAGTAGGTGTCGGGGAACAGCAGGCCTTCGGGATGGGATTCCCCGGCACCGATCGCTCGCAGCAGCTCGGCATCGCTCATGCCGGCGCTGTCGTTTTTCAGCATCGGCTGCCCAGCAAGCGCGGCGCGCACTTCGCGCCAGTTCCAGCCTTCGATGAACTGCACGATCGCCTGAGAGACGTCGCCGCGCTGGATTCTGGCATAGAGTTCCAGCGGCGTGAGCGGCTTGTCGAGGATATACACGCCGACCTTGAGCGTCCCCGCCTTGCCCAGCACGCGCCCGAGCAGCCAGAACACCCGCGCGTTTCCGATCACGCCTTCGCGCTCCAGCATCACGCTCAGGCTTTTCAGATGCATGCCAGGCAACACGTTGATGGTTTTCGGCAGGGGTTCAATGCGCAGGGGCTGGCTGGCATACCACGCCAGCCCCCCAGCCCCCAGCAGAACGGCCAGGATGGCGAGCGCCAAAAATCGTTTAATCCACATCTTCATACAAGGCGTTATTCAAAATAGTCGTCCAGCCCGCAGGTGACCAGGTTGCATCATCCAGCCTCGCCACCCGGCGCACGCCGATGACGCTGTTGCAGATCATCACTTCATCGGCAGCGAGTATAGCGGCTGGCAGCAACCGCCCGATATGGGTCGGGATGCCACGTCTCTTTGCCGCACGCAGCAGGCGTGCCCGGGCGACACCGGCCACCCCGCACTGGTCCAGACTCGGGGTGAACAGTTCGCCATTGCGAACCCAGAACACGTTGCTCATCACGCCGCCGATCACTGCCCCACTGTCGTCGCACAACAGCCCCTCGAGGATGGCAGGATCATCCCATTCCGACCTCGCCAGCACGCTCTCCAGCCGGTTCAGGTGCTTGATGCCCGCCAGCCTTGGCTGCCGCGCCAGCCGGAGCGTGCACCAGCGCGCAGCGATGTCGGCCGGGGCGTCAGGCAAGGCATACGGCGGCAAGGGCGATGCCATCACGATACGCGTACACGCCTGGACCGCAGGGGGCGCATAGCCACGTGCGCCGACTCCGCGCGTGACCACGATCTTGATCACGCCTGACCCTGGCCCTGCCCCGGCCAGCCGGCAGACTTCGGCGTGCAATCCGGCTTCATCCGGGCACCCCAACCGCAGCGCCGCACAATCGGCCGCCAGCTTCGCAAACTGGTCGCGCCACCACAGCGGCCGGCCGTCCTGCGCCCGCAGCGTACGGAACACGCCGTCGCCGTAGGCGAGGCCGCGATCCAGCGCGTTCACGGCAACTGCAGGGTGACCATTGACCAGAATCATGCGGCCTCCAGGGCCCGCAGCAGGCCGCGCGCCTTCGCGCGGGTTTCATCGAGTTCGCGCGCGGCGACTGAATCGGCCACGATGCCCGCGCCTGCACGAAAACTCAGTTCGCGCCCGCGCAGGAGAAAACTGCGGATCAGGATGTTGAAATCGAAACTGCCGTCACGGTTGATATAGCCGACACTGCCGGTATAGCTGCGCCGCGGCGCCTGTTCGAGCTCGCGAATGATCTGCATGGTGCGCACCTTGGGACAGCCGGTGATGGTGCCGCCGGGAAACACCGCGCGCAAGGCGTCGAACACGCGCATGCCCTCGCGCAGTTTTCCACAGACGGTGGATTCGATGTGATGCACGTGGCGATAGCTGGCGATTTCCATCAGCGCGTCTACCTTCACACTGCCCGGCTCGCACACCCGCCCGAGGTCGTTGCGCTCCAGATCGACCAGCATGACGTGCTCGGCGCGCTCCTTGGGGTGGGCTTGCAGACGGGCGCGCAGCGCCGCATCTTGCGCGGCATCCTCGCTGCGGGGATGCGTGCCGGCAATCGGCCGGGTTTCCAGCTGCCCGCCGCGGTCCAGGCGAACCAGCCGCTCCGGCGACGAACTCACGATCGTCCAGTCTTCCATCTGCAGCAGCGCCGAAAACGGCGCCGGGTTGCGCTGCATCAACCGGGCAAACAACGCCGCGGCGGGAACCGGCGCCGCAAATTCGGCCTGCCAGCCACGCGACAGGTTGACCTGGAACACGTCGCCGGCGCGGATGTAGTCCTGAATGCGCACGACGCCTGCCAAAAATGCAGCGGGATCATCCTCGTGCAAGATGGTGTGATCCGGCAATGCCGGGAGGGAGGGCAGGCCCTGCGCAAGATCGTGCGCCATGGCGTCGATCAGCGCATGCTGCCCGGATTCGGCCACCATCACACACCGTCCGCTGTCGCGATGCAACAGAATCGCGGCGGGGATACGGACCAGCCAGGCAAGCGGAAACCCGTCATCGCCCGCCTGCCCCACGCTGGGCTCGAATAAGCCGCCCAATTCGTAGGAAAACGCGCACAGCCAGCCGCCTGCAAACGGCAGGCCATGGGTGGGGGGATGGGCCTGGCCGGGCTGCAGTTGAATAGCCGGAAGCGACTGCCGACCCCCCAGGCCCACAGAGGCGGCGAAGCTCGGGGCCTACAGGGGCAAGGCACAA